>CAZZZY010000364.1:0-6407 GCA_964658545.1 uncultured Acetobacteraceae bacterium
GGAAGGGGTTGGGGGTTAGGTTTGAGAGAAAGTCGCACATGGCGTTTATTTATGCAGTGTTTACCGCACCCCTCACAAGGATGGACACCTTTACCACAGTTCCAACCGGATCGGATATTATTTTGCAACACTGAATGTTTGAAAAGCTAACAATTAGTGTATCATGTTAACTGTAATTTGCCGTACACATTCTTTGTATATATTATGCAAACTCTATCTACTGCATAAGTAGATACTTATTTTTAAAAAGTAAAAATTAAAAATTGGAAATTTGGAATTTTTTCTTTCGTGGTGGGTACTCTGACTTATGAGGAGTGAAAAATAAGTATAGGTCTGTGATTCATGTCTGAAAGATTCCTATTTTCTCAGTTGTTAGATTTATTTTTCCGGGTTACACTCTGCGGTTGCTCTGCGTTTTTGGTCTTAGCAGCACCAGCAATTACTAATTTTCCAGGAAGTCGGCTGCTAGGAGAAACCGCAATTTCTCAGGATCTCGAAGCAGCTAGCTTTTTCCAGCAGGGAGTCACGCGCTATAACCGCAAAGACTTACAGGGTGCCGAATATGCCTTTCATCAAGCGTTGCAGCGAGATCCTAGTATTGTAGCAGCGCTAAATTATCTGGGTAATATATTCATGGAGCAAAATCGCCTGGATATAGCTTTACAAGAATATACAGAGGCGATTAAAGTTAATCCCAATTTTGGCGAAGCTTATTACAACTTGGGCTTAGTGTTGCACCGACAAGGACAAAAAGAAGCAGCGATTACGGCTTATCGGCAGAGTCTTGTGATAGAACCCACAAGGGTAGCAGCGCTGTATAATCTGGGTTTGTTGCTGTATGAACAAGGACAGCTACAGGAAGCGATCGCAGCATACCAGCAAGCAATTAATCTAGATAGCAGCAATGCCAACGCCTATTTTAACTTAGCGATCGCCTTGCAACAACAAGGTCAAACAGAACAAGCGATCGCCACTTATCGGCAAGCCTTGCAGCTAGATCCTCAAAATGCCACAGCCTACAACAACATGGCAAATTTCCTGGCAATTCATGGTCAAGCTTCTGAGGCTATTTCTGCTTATCGGCAAGCTATTCGCCTAAATCCTAAAAACGCCTCAGCTTACTATAACTTGGGAGTAACTTTATATAATCAGGGTGAGATCAAAAAAGCTAGTGGAGTATTGAAACGGGCCCAAAACGAGTATCGTGAGCAAGGAAACATTGAGCAAGCGGAGAAAATTGAACAGCTAATACAGCAAATTGCCCAGAAAAGTGGGCAACAGCAGACTCAAGCCAGTCAAACAGCTACTCCCTCTCCGACTCCAAACAACACAAGTAAAGTAGTACAAACACCTGAGCCACAAACGCCAAATCAACTAGAAACTCCAGCCAATCCTAGCAATGTGCCTGTCTCAGATCAACCACAGTCTACTTCAACGAGTCCCGGCGGACAATAAAGCGGAATTAACGCGAGGTGTTCGGTGAAATTTGATATTCTGACCTCACTTCCACATTCGTAATTAAGAAAGTTAGATTTTATCTGGGTTTCAACCTCTTGTATATGCACGCTTTTTTTGGAGAAATGGTAGCCTATCTGTATGTTTTTTAAATTCGGCTTTGTCTTAACACTGCTTTGTTCATGAGTGCAACACTTTATCAGCAAATTCAGCAATTTTACGATGCTTCGTCCGGTCTGTGGGAACAGATATGGGGCGAACATATGCACCACGGCTATTACGGTGCTGATGGTACCCAGAAAAAAGACCGTCGTCAGGCTCAAATTGATTTAATCGAAGAACTGCTCAATTGGGCAGGGGTACAAGCAGCAGAAAATATCCTAGATGTGGGTTGTGGCATTGGCGGCAGTTCTTTATACCTCGCACAGAAGTTTAATGCTAAGGCGACAGGGATTACATTGAGTCCTGTGCAAGCCGCGAGAGCAACGGAACGTGCTTTAGAGGCTAATTTGAGTCTGAGAACACAGTTCCAAGTTGCAGATGCTCAAGCAATGCCCTTTGCTGACAATTCTTTTGACTTTGTTTGGTCACTAGAAAGCGGTGAACATATGCCAGATAAAACCCAGTTTCTCCAAGAGTGCTACCGAGTATTGAAGCCTGGTGGTAAGTTAATTATGGTGACTTGGTGTCATCGACCAACTGATCAGTCTCCACTAACGGCGGATGAACAAAAAGAATTGCAGGATATTTATCGGGTGTATTGTTTGCCTTATGTGATTTCTTTGCCAGAGTATGAAGCGATCGCACACCAACTACCATTACATAATATCCGCACTGCTGATTGGTCAACTGCTGTTGCCCCCTTTTGGAATGTGGTGATTGATTCCGCATTCACTCCCCAAGCACTTTGGGGCTTACTAAATGCTGGTTGGACTACCATCCAAGGGGCATTATCACTCGGATTAATGCGTCGCGGTTATCAGCGTGGGTTAATTCGGTTTGGCTTATTGTGCGGCAATAAGTAGGAAACCACCACATTCGGGAAGGAGTATTAATAAAAACTTTAGTTCTAGGTCTAAAGCCCAGTTTAAAAAAAGAATTGTATCGAGACGCGTAGCGTGAGATACAAAGCGTCATTGCTTCAATCCCACGTTTTTAAACGTGGGTTCCCTTCAGCATAGCTGCCTTCGTACTTCTGCCTTCTGAATATTAGATGAACCTACAACTTTCTTAGATATCAACTATCAATTACTTAACATAATTTTAGTAAATTCAAGATGAGTGAAAAAGATGACATCCTAGTTAAGGAGGAAATGTGAGAAAATATCCCAAAATTGATTCACTAAAAAAAAATAGAGGTTTTGAGTTAGATAAAATATTTCAATGGTCAAGGCAGAAATGGCTTTTGGGCTTAACTGTTGTTTTACTTGTGGCTTGTTTGTTAACTTTAAGTGTGCATTCTTTAGCACTTCAACCAGGAGTAAGCAACTCACGACCCAAAGTGATTTTGATTTCTCTAGATGGAGCCACTCCAGATATGATCAAACAGGATCTCAAGAGTGGTGTCCTTAGTCCAAAGCAAGGATTAGGACTGATTAAAAACCAGGGAGTTTATGCAGAGCGGAACATAACCTGTAGCGCATCTCTGACTGCTGCTTGCCATATTGCAATCAGTACCGGTTCTACGGCTGCGCGCAATGATATTAATACTAACACATTTCACCTAGTAGCCAGCCCATTCACTTCTAATATTAGTGCTTTTGCGGCTGCGATCGGCGGATATTCGACTAGTGGCCCTGCCCCAAGTTTGTACCCAACTGCTGAACCACTGTGGATTAAACTCCAGCAAAATGGGAAGAAAGTTGTGACTGCAACTTTTCCTGGTGCAGATGGAGTTAATGTTCCAGTCCCAGGTCTAACTAACAGCCCAATTATTCAACCCGCTAGTAAGAGAACTGGATCTTATACTGTCCCTTTTGGAGTTTTTGCCGGTGCAAGTGCTAAAGGTTTTAGTTTAACAGCAGCTAACTTCACTAAGGCATCCAATCAAACTGTCAGTCAACTCAAAACAGCAGGAAAAATTTCTTACAGCCCAATTGTGCAAGCACCTCTTGGCGATCAATTTTTGGTTGGTGGTGTCAACTATAATATCCAAGTTGCTGCACTTGACACCAGCAATAATCATCAAAAGGACTACGATACACTAGTATTTTTTGATTTCAATATTGGGATTCAACATCAACCTATTCTACTACCTGCAACTGGAGCGGCATACGTAAGAGCGCAAGATAGAAGATCCAGCTTATTTTACTTAGAAGGTAGTTCTAATAAAGCCGGAACTGCCTTTTATGTTAGTAATCTGGCTCCCGATCTGAGTAGTGTGAGGATTGCACGTTATGCTGCTAATGCTATTCCTAGTAATCCCGTAGTCCAAACTATAGTTGATGACATTAACAAAAACGTTGGTTTCTGGTCGCCTCAGCCTGATTACCGGATTCTACAACGATTGAGTCCGGGATTTAATACTTTCCCCAACACCGAACTAGAAGCTATCTATGAAGACCAAGTTCGAGGTTTTGTAGATTATCAAACGCGGATTGCTTTAAGAGCAATCAGCCAAAATTCTAATGCTGATCTGGTGATGGTTTATATTGAGCAGCCAGATGGCTCTGAACACCAATTTCTCTTAACTGATTTACGTCAAGCAACTGATCCGAGCAATCCCAAAACAATTGGTGCAGGGCAAGATAAAGCAAAAGTCGCTCGATATAAGTCTTATGTACAGACTGCTTATCAAGCAGCTAATAATGCTGTACAGCGAATCATTAATGCAGTAGGTACGGATAGTCATGGGAGACCAAATAGTAATATTATTGTAGTATCAGATCATGGTTTTTCTACCTTTCACAGCACAGTTAACCTTAATAACTTCCTCAAGAGTAAAGGCTTTGACTCAAATAAAGTCCGAGCGGTAACATCGGGGCCGGCAGTTAACATTTATATTAATCTTCAGGGACGAGAACCAAACGGCATTGTCAGTCGCTCTGAATATATAACTCTACAAAAACAAATTGTCGCCGCTCTCAAGGAATTGATAGACACTAATTACAACTATGTATCGTTAGAACGGCAAGCCATTTTTGATAAGATTTATGCTCGTCCGTTACCAGCGAATTTAAATGAGCCGACATTTGGACTGGATACTAGTGAATTTGTTGGTCAAGACAGTGGTGATGTCTTTGCGATTATGAGCGATGGTTATAACTTTGATGGAATTCAAAATCCTGTGGTGACTCGTTTGGGAGATAAGAACAATTTAGTATTTTCAGTACCTAATTTTTATGGAGCGCATGGCTATGATCCTAATATATCCAAACTGAGTGCCATTTTTTACGCGGCTGGCCCCGATATCAGTCGTCGTGGTAGTATCGGCACGATCCACAATATTGATGTGGCTCCAACTATCAATAATTTACTGGGTGTTCCTTCTGCTTCCACAGTTCAGGGACAAGCTATCAACCTCAAGAACTAAATATCTCCTCATTCTTCATTTACGGAGCGTCAAATCTCATGTGCAACTGGGAGGGTATTCCAAAGTTAGGTACTAAAAATTAGGACTATAAATCACCTATTTATACAATGGGTAAGATGTAACCTTCTCGTGCTTGAATTGAATTTTTCTCATCCATACACTCCACCCAAAATCCGGCTTTGATTAAAAATTTTTGCCTAAAATATCTAAACTACTCTCAATTCAATGATTGGAACAATAGTTGTTTTTTTGATTATTGGGCTGATAATCGCTGGGATTTTAGTCTATCCCGTCTTAATCAAACACCGAAGAAACCGTCTTAAACATCGTCTTTTTCCCCCACTTTGGAAGTCCCTTATTGAGAATAATCTTCCCATTTACTCCTGTCTTTCTCCCGATGAACGAAGGCGACTTCAGGGACATATTCAAGTGTTCTTAGCTGAAAAGCAATTTATTGGCTGTAGAGGATTACAGGTGACAGAGGAAATGAAACTGACCCTTGCTGCTGTCGCGTGTTTACTCCTACTCAATGAACAAGGCAGGTACTTTCCCAGACTTCGTTCAATTCTGATATATGAGAGCGCTTATGTTGTTAAGGAAACGACATCTATTGGAAATTATGTTGTTGAGGAAAGGCGTGTGGCAAGACTGGGTGAGTCATGGACAAATGACCAATTAATAGTATCTTGGTTAAAGGTAAAACAAGACACTCATAACTGGAAGGATGGACATAACGTTGTGCTTCATGAATTTGCCCATCAGTTAGATCAAGAGGATGGTATAGCCAAGGGTGTTCCTGTTTTGAAACGAACCTCAGACTATGCTAGTTGGGCGAAAGTAATGACACAAGAATATCAACAACTCTGCAATGATGTTTTAGAAGGCAGAAAAACTGTAATGGATAGTTATGGCGCGACGAATCCCGCAGAATTTTTCGCCGTAGCAACTGAGACATTCTTTGAATTGCCACAGATGATGTTGTCCAGGCATCCGGCGCTTTATGACCAACTGCAACGTTACTATCAATTAGATCCCGTGCAATGGGTTTAGAAAAAACAACAGGTTTACCGCCGTCGGGAACTGGCGTTACGGCTTGGTAGAATAATCCCCAAGTAAGATTGAACGAGACATAACTCAGACTTTTGTCAGTCAACTAGATATTAAATGTCTGAAAGCAAGGTATTATAGAAACATCAAGTCTGATTCTTTTATCTGGATTGAAAATGCGTCTAATCTCAGTAAATAGACTTAATTAAATCGGCTGAAAAAGTAAAAATATAATCCCCACAAGTTTATGGGATTTGATAAGGATGCATTGTTTTTTGTACTACGCGCCTGGGAAAAATATTTTTACTTTGTTCCATAAATAAATAAATTAATTAATTAATTGCTCTCAGACCATTTTATTTTTCTTTCTTTT
>CAZZZY010000365.1:0-6398 GCA_964658545.1 uncultured Acetobacteraceae bacterium
ACCAACACAGCAGCAGGATTTCCTGGTAAACCAAAGTATAGGGCTGAGTTTTGAGTTGGAAAAGTGGCGACGGTAAGGGGTTTCCCTGGCCTGATTTCCACAGATTGAATGTGAATTTTTGCTCTTAGGGACTCTAGAATTTTGCTAACATAGTCATAATCTCCCACTGAGACACCACCAGAAGAGAGAACTATATCAGCGATCGCAACGGCGTGGGCAATAACTTTCTCCAGAGCAACTGGATTATCTTTCACAATACCTAAGAGTAATGGTTCTGCGCCATTCTCTTTTACCAAAGCTGCGATCGCATACTGATTAGAATCCACAATTTGCCCTGATTGCAACGGTTGGTCAATTGGTACTAACTCGTCACCAGTCGAAAAAATTGCCACACGCGGACGGCGGTAAACACTTAATTGCGGACATTGTGCTGCCGCCAATACAGCTATTTCTGAGGCATTTAACTTAATTCCGGCTGGTAATAGTTGTGTTCCAGCTTGGTAAAAAGATGCTTTGTGTCTGACAAATTCTTGCGGTTTTGGTGCAGCCAGAATAAATACGCGGTTTTCCTCCCGGCGTGTCTTCTCTTGCATGACTACAGTATCCGCACCTGCTGGGATCACCGCACCCGTGAAAATCCGCGCGGCTTCGCCTAGTTGAATCGTAGATTTGGGCTGATAACCAGCCGGAATCTCTTCAACAATTTCTAAAACGGCTGGTTGTTCGGCGCTAGAGTGCTGTACATCTTCGTAGCGAACTGCGTAACCATCCATTGCGGAATTATCCCAATGGGGAAAATCTAGCGGACTGGTGACAGGGATTGCCAAAATCCGGCTATTGGCTGGCAATAAATCTACAACTTCTGTATCCCGTTGAAGATCCAACGGTTGGACTAAATTTAAAATAATTGCTTGTGCATCGCTGACTGATACCATAGCGATCGCCTCCGACTTTTTTCTTTATCCCTGTAAAATAACACTGACCAAGTTTAGATTTTAAATTTTGGATTGAATTTTTGCTTGAGGGTAAGTCCTAACTAAACTAGTGGTTATGGCGATCGCTAACACTAAAATAAGTAATTGAACAAAATTAATTACACAAAAATCTAGGCTGAAATCCCTGACTGGCAAAGAATTGGTAAATAACTAAATGAATAGCTATTTTAGTAAATAGATGTGTCATAGATACAACTTCCAAATAGTTTCTCCCAGAATACAATATGATATTTCCCCAAAATAGACTCTTGTGGGTTGGGCAACATGAGCGCCCTAATTATGAAACTTTTATTTGCAACAGTTTAAATGCCAAACCCAAGTCATCACCTTAATATAAAAAACAGGAGCAATCATTATTCCCCAACCCCTAAATAAAAATACCTATTTTGTATGACTATCGAACGACTTCCCCAAAAACACTATCCCAAGGCTGAGATTGGGCGACGAGGTATGGCGTTAGGACTTGATTTCCTTGGTGTCTGGTTAGTCAGTTCCCTACTGGGAGGCGGCGATCTCGGTATTCAATTTCTGCAAATCCTAGTTTTTGTGATCCTTTGGCTAGTTTTGCGGGTGCTGGTGGTATACAACAATCAAGGGCAAAGTTTAGGGCGTTGGGCGTTCGATTTAAAGGTGTTGGAAGTCGAAGAAGGGGAAGTAGTGGGCAGAATTCCAGATTTCCTCTCACTGATGAAGCGAGAGGCAATCATCGGCTTGGGTGCCCTTTTAGTGTCAATCGCCCTGAGCAATATTAGAGACAATCCCACTGCTATACTGCTAGTACTTCCCCTGGCAATTGATTGTGGGACTGCCTTCTCTGATACCCAAATGCGACAGGCTTTACACGATCGCTATTGTGGAACTTTCATCGTTTCGTCGCGTCGTGGCTACTCGCTTGATATAAAAGTTAAAAGATTAGTTGAAAATATGCGGCGGAATGTGAGAAGATAGTCATTTGTGTTAATTCTCTTCAGGCTTCACTGTTTGTAAGATTATGGCTAAGAGTAAAGGTGCCCGCATTATTGTGACACTAGAGTGTACCGAGTGTAGGACAAATTCAGATAAGCGTTCTGCTGGTGTTTCCCGTTATACCAGTACCAAGAATCGCCGCAACACCACTAATCGGCTAGAACTGAAAAAGTTCTGCACCCACTGCAACAAACATACCGTTCACAAGGAAATTAAGTAGAGATGAGTTATTTCCGTCGTCGCCTTTCTCCCATCAAGCCAGGAGAACCAATCGATTATAAAGATGTTGATTTATTGCGTAAGTTCGTCACCGAGCGGGGTAAAATCTTACCACGTCGGATTACTGGACTTACGTCTCAGCAACAGCGAGAGTTGACATTAGCAATTAAACGTTCGCGGATTGTGGCCTTGTTGCCATTTATCAATGCGGAAGGCTAAAACAATTTTGGATTTGGAATTTTAGATTTTGGATGATAAAGAGAAGCTGCATTTAAATAAACATCTGGCTTTGTCTTGCTGAGTCCAAAATCTCAAATCTGAATCAGAGAGTGTAAGATAGATTGCTGCATGAAAAATTGTTGGGTTTAGGATTTAATAAGTACCAGTTATGAAATCCAAAATCCCAGTTGTGCTGTAAGCGCACCAAAGTGCGACCAAAATCCAAAATTATTAGAGTGCGAGAGTTGTGGAGAAGGGGACGCTAGTTGAATTTAGGGTTCAAGGCGATCGCCGTCTGGGCATCGTAGAACGTCCAGACGGTAAAACCCGCTGGTTTGTGGTAGACGACCGTGGTCAATCCCACAGCCTCGCGCCTAGACAAATAACTTATACAGTTACTGGACAGACCTACAAACCCTCTGAGATTGCCAGCTTTTTGGAGCAAGTCAACCCTTATTTAGACCCATCTAGCTTAGAGGTAGCTTGGGAATTACTGGTTGAAGATGGGGAAACAATCACCCTAGACCAAATGGCGAATCTGCTGTTTTCTGAATCAGCCGCGCCTCATTGTTACGCCGCCTATTGCTTGTTATCAGACGACAAATTTTATTTCAAGCAAAAAGGAGACGCTTACGAGCCGCGAACGACTGCTCAGGTAGCAGAACGCAAGCACCAGATGGAAGTAGAGGGATTAAAAGCTAAAGGACAGCAGGAATTTTTAACTCGTGTAGAGCAGGCGCTCAAAGGTGAAGCCGTAGAGTGGGGGCGTCACGATCGCCAGCGCTTAGAAGGACTAGAAAAATATGCAGCGTTGCTTGCTGACACTGTGCGGACGGGAGTTAATTATGACTCCTTAGCTCGCGCTTATCCGCCCAGCGCTCCAGTATTAGAAACTATGACCATGCTGGGACGGCCCACAACACCCCAAGGGGCCTTTCAACTATTAGTAGATTTGGGTTGCTGGAGTCCTTATGAAAACTTGTTCCTGCGTCGTTCTTCAATTCCGATTCAATTTCCTCATAAGGTATTAGAAGTGGCGCAACAGCGTTTGGATTTCCCGCCGGTTGACTTAGATACAAACCGCCTTGATCTGACTCACCTGAAGGTCTACACCATTGATGATGAAACTACTACAGAGATCGACGATGGTCTAAGTTGGGAAGTCCTCCCCGATGGACGAGAACGCCTGTGGGTGCATATCGCCGATCCCACTAGATGGTTAGTGCCCGAAGATGAATTAGATTTGGAAGCTAGGAAGCGGGGTAGCACAGTGTATTTACCTACGGGGATGATTCCTATGTTCCCAGAGGTATTGGCAACTGGGCCAATGAGTCTAATACAGGGACGGGTTTGTTGCGCCCTCAGTTTCGGAATTGTTTTAGGTACAACTGGGGCAGTAGAAGATTACAGCATTCATACCAGTTCGATTAAGCCGACTTATCGCCTCACCTACGAGGATGTAGATGAAATGCTGCAATTACGGGTACAAGCAGAACCGGAAATTGCCGCGATCGCAACTTGGGCACAGAGACGCAAAGCTTGGCGTTACGCTCAAGGGGCAATTAGCATCACCATGCCGGAAGCAATGATCAAAGTCAAAGGTGACGAGATCAACATTGATATTTTGGACGATTCCCCATCACGGCAAGTAGTAGCAGAAATGATGATTGTTGCTGGTGAAGTTGCGGCTCGTTATGGTAAAGCTCATAACATACCTTTGCCATTTCGCGGTCAGCCGCAACCAGAATTACCCCCAGAAGAAGAATTGCTCCTACTTCCAGCCGGATTTGTTCGCGCTTGCGCTATGCGTCGTTGTATGCCCAAGAGTGAAATGAGCATTACGCCTCTGCGCCATGCTGGTTTAGGCTTGGATACCTACACCCAAGCAACATCTCCCATCCGCCGCTACAGTGACTTGCTTACCCACTTCCAACTTAAAGCCCATTTGCGCGGTGAAGTTCTGCCATTTTCCGCAGATCAACTTAAAGAAGTGATGATGACTGTCACCAGCATCACCCAAGAGGTGACGATGGTAGAACGGCAAACTAATAGATATTATGCTCTAGAGTATTTACGTCGTCATCCAGAGGAAACTTGGGATGTTACAGTGTTGATGTGGCTGCGGGAAGACAGCAACTTGGCCCTAATTTTGATAGAAGATTTGGGCTTGCAGTTACCAATGGTTTTCAAACGTTCTGTGAAGTTGGGCGAACAGATAGTGGTGAAAGTCAGCCACGCCGATCCACAAAAAGATATGATCCAGTTTCAAGAAATAATTTATCAAGAAGCCCAAACAGCCACGAATTAATCTTGCTCCAATCCCTATCAGTTAGGATATAGGGTAAATGAAATGAGGTAATAGTTGTGAATATATCTTTGACCCCAGAACTGGAGCAGTTGGTTAAGGATAAAGTTAGCAGTGGGAAATATCACTCAGTTAGTGAAGTGATGGGTGAAGCATTGAGATTGCTAGAAGAACGCGATCGCATTCGAGATCAGCGTCTAGCAGAATTAAAAGCTAAAATCCAAGTTGGTATTGAAGCCTCAGAGCGTGGTGAAGTAGTTGATGGTGAAGAGGTATTTGCAGAAATTGAGGAAGATATCCGACGCGCTGAAGCTCAAATGCAACAAGCAGAGGCTACTAAATAATGAGTCGGTATGTTTTAACTTATATTTCCATTCCAGCAATTTTATTAGTATAATAATGGATCGTGTCGAATTAAAGCTATACCATGCCTAAACTCAAGACTCGTAAAGCCGCAGCGAAGCGATTCCGTGCCACCGGCACCGGTAAAATTGTCCGTCGGAAAGCTGGCAAAAGCCACCTTTTAGAACACAAATCTTCCGACAAAAAGCGTAGCATGTCCCAGACCGCCCTTGTACATGAACGCGATGAACTCAACGTGCGCTTAATGCTCCCATATTTGTAAGTCCTTCAGGAAATAAGTTATGACACGGGTAAAACGCGGTAATGTAGCTCGAAAGCGCCGCAATAAAATTCTCAAACTAGCTAAAGGTTTTCGTGGTTCTCACTCAACTCTGTTTAGAACTGCCAACCAACAAGTAATGAAGGCGCTACGGAGTGCCTACCGCGATCGCAAAAAGAAAAAGCGCGATTTTCGTCGCCTCTGGATCACCCGTATTAACGCTGCTTCCAGGCAACACGGCTTGAGCTACAGCCAGTTGATCGGGAACTTGAAAAAAGCTGATATCCAACTAAATCGCAAGATGTTGGCACAATTGGCAGTCCTCGATCCAGCTAGCTTCGGCAAAGTCGCTGAACTAGCAATTCAAGCTAAAGGATAAAGGTGGCCACGGATGCATAACAGATGTAACAGATGGCAAGTAATTACTCGGTTACATCTGGTATTATCCGCCACTATTTTTTGGATATTTTGCTTTTCCATAGTGGGGACAGGATTCACTGCATCTGCCGCCGAAATCCCAGAAACCCATCAGCGCGGCTATCTAACTGTTGCTGTCAAAGATAACTTGCGTCCCTTGGGATTTAAAGATGCCAGTGGCAATTTGCAAGGCTTAGAAATTGACTTGGCACAGCGATTAGCACTTGACTTAGTTGGGAAAGCAGATGCTGTCAAATTGAAACCTGTAGCAAATAGCGATCGCCTGTCTGTAGTCTTAGATCAGAAAGTTGATTTTGCGATCGCTAGGGTGACAGCAACCGAGTCACGCTCCCGGATAGTTAGTTTCAGTGTTCCCTACTATTTTGATGGCACTGTATTAGTTACAAAAGATGCCTCTGTGCAGCAGTTAAGTGATTTGGCAAAACAAAAAATTGCCGTACTCAACAACTCCAGCACCATTGCTCAAGTGCGATATTATCTGCCAAGCGCTGAGTTAGTAGGAGTGAATTCATATCACGAAGCACGAGAGCAAATAGAAAGTAATGCCGCCGTAGCCTTTGCCGCAGATGCTAGCGTTCTGAGCGGTTGGGTGCAACAATATCCTCAATATCGACTACTGCCAACTAAGCTATCA
>CAZZZY010000366.1:0-6398 GCA_964658545.1 uncultured Acetobacteraceae bacterium
GACTTGAAACGACTGGCGTGGGCTAGGGGGGATCAAATCGAATGCACTAGGTCAATGGTTCCTCATCAACAATTTCGACTGTTCTCGGAAAAGGGCCTTGGTCAGGCTCAGTAACGACTACTGGGCTAATATGATGTTTCAGTTTGAGTTTTAACTCATCTGAAATAGGCAATTCTTGAATTTCTTTGAGAAGAAATCTGACAGATTCAGTTTTGCTACGTTCTGTATAAATGAGCTTGAGAACGTTTTCAATTCCAAATCCCGCTATATATTCCCCTAGAACACCTACCAGCCCAAGCAAGCCTAAACCTCCTAAGAGGCCTAAAGGCCCGCCCAACGATGAAAGCATAGCGACAACGGCGGCGACACTACCCCCTGATGCAGCCGTTGCTATCACGAAAAGTATGCCAGGAAGGCCTAAACCAGAAATTTTTTTGACGAGTTCATCCATTGTACTTACCTACAATCCTTATAAGGTGAAAACATGACTAAGAGAGTCATTACTAATTTCTTTTGTGAAGAAATTAAAAATCTTACATATTGCACCAGTTAGTTGGTGCAATATGTAAGAAATCTGATTTAGCCCAACAAAAGACTACACAGTTCATCGATTTGTTGACTTTTGTTAGATATTAGTCGATGGGCTATAGCTTTTAGCTGACGAGTATTTTGGAGTTTGGTATTATCTATTTCTTCTAGTTCACTATCTAATAATGTTTGAAAGCGATAATAAAAACTTTGAGCTTCTTTATCAGTAGGTTCAAACAACTGTTCCAATTCTCCAGCTACCACTTCACTACTACCGTCAAACATAATATTTAAAAGCGGTCTTCCCCATTGCAAGAGTCCCCAATTTTTGACTTCTTTATAAGGGTAGACACTCGTCAACGAACCTGTACCTAAAGAAACTACTAAAATATCTTCTGTATTCAGGACTTTTTGTGCTTTTCTTTTACTACTAATTTGTGCTTCTAAAATAGCTAAATGGGCTGGATTATTAGCAAATACTCCACCATCAATTAAAGTATAGGCGATGCCGCTATTGTGGGGGTTTACAATCCGATGAGGAGCAAAATAAGTCGGAGTGGCACTAGTTGCCAATGCTGCATCTAGGAGCGAAAAACCCCCACATAACTTCTGAAAATTCTTAGATTCTATTTGCTGTTTTTCTAGTTTGTTTGTAAAAAATATCGGAATTCGCTGCTCGATATCGTAACTTGTTACAAAAACTTCTTTGAGATTATTTTCTAGAAGGGCGTTACCAAAATATTGCTTGAAAATTTCTTCTTTGCTTTCGGAAGGATATTTTGGCTGGATAAATATATCCTCTAACGGGCCAAGTAGTCTTTCAAACAACGGCTCATAAAATATTTCTACCCCATACTCAATAAATAACTGTAGGAGATCCTCAGCAGTGTATTCAGCTAATGGCAAGTTATCAGATATATCGGAACTTAATCGTGGTTTAGTTAGTCCAAGTGCTAAAATTCCACCACTGGAAGTGCCAGTAATTAAATCAAACAAACTGAATATAGGCTTTTGTGTCCGCCTTTCAATTTCTGCTAGGAGTAATGCAGGAATAATGCCCCGAATACCGCCTCCATCAATGGAGAGTATTTTATATTTGGGACGGACTTTTGTATTCATGGTTTCTGGCGATTCCTCCTGAGTTAATATTTGCGCTTGTTGGATATTGACGGGAGCTTCAGTTTGGTCTGTTTTGGTTTCCTCGTCATGTGGCCCGAGAGTGATCGCGGTTGGAATAATCTCGGATTCTTCGCTGTTTATTTCTGTCTGTTGAATTTCCTTTGGTTGGTCTTCGTGGTTGCTTACTAACGATACGGTTGCTGCTAATAAATTTGTGGTTAGTGGTGAGATATTTTCTTCAGGAATAACTGCTGTCTCAGTTTGGATCTCTTCTTGAATATCTTCTTGATTGGATGATTCTGCTGCAAATGGAACTGGATTTGATGATTGTGTTGCAAATGGAATTTCTGCTAAAGTCCAAATAGGATTACCACGAAAATTTCCTTGATAGGACTTTCCAGTTTGGTTTTTGACAGTTGTACCTTGCCCATCGTCTAATTTCCAGTAAGCCACTAATCCTTCTTCATCTCCGACTATTAGCCCACAACGATGAGTCTGGATTTGTGCTTGAGTACAAGGATAATTCCAAACGCTAATATTTGCTAATTGTCCTTTGAAATAGACCTGTTTGTGTAAAGTTGCCCCCAGAGTTATAGAACTTGTGGCTTTATTTAAAGATGAACCTCTAAGAGAATCGTTGTATTCATGATCGTCAAGGTATACGGCTAGTTGACCACTATTAAAAACAATAGCAAAAAAGTGCCATTGTTCTATAGTTAATTCTCCTTGCCCAAAGGTTTTGATACCCTTGCTAACAGTTTCATCAATGTAGATATCTAGGCTTCCTGCTTCACTGATGCCGAATTCAAAATTATCGCTATATCTCTCTGAAGAACGGGCAAAAAATACATTGCGCGTTCCGTAACTAGTTGCTTTATTTGTTAGTTGATGTGGATTTACCCATCCTGAAACTGTAAAGACTGAACTGCCTTGAGCGAAAACGCCGCCAATATCGTTTCTGCCAAAATCTATATAATCATTTACCCCATCAAATGTCAAAACTGTTTGTGTATTTACTAGGTTTATCACAATGATTTAATCTCCAAATATCAATAATTAGTAATTTTAAATAAGTGGTTTAATATCAATAAAGTTAATAAAAAAATCTCACTAAAAACTTTCAAAGTGGTAGGGGATGTAGACGCCTCTATAGGACGTTATTGTAAACGTGTTGTTGAACTGACTACCTGTAGGATAGAAGACAATAAAAATACACAAGGCTCAATTCCTTAATTTTTATTAGTCAGTAATACTTCTGCGATCGCCTGCGAAATAGGGTAATGTGGTGAATATATCTCCATCCAAAAAAATTCCCCGACTGGGTTAACTTCGAGGAATACATGGCGACCATCGGGGGTGACAATAATATCAATTGCTCCATAGTTTAAGCCAAAATAAGCCATCAGTTTGAGCAGCTTTTTCTCAATATCTTCTGGCAAGTGGTAGGGTTGCCAATTTTTAACTAAGGCTCTCCCCTCTTTGCGCCAGTCGTAAGTAGATCCTGACAAACTTTGGGAATCTACTGCGGCAGTAAATACGCGGTATCCGACAATAGTTGTCCGCAACTCCAGTGCCTTGGGCACATTTTCTTGAAAGGTCATCGGACAAAAACGCAGTCCTTCCATATTCTCCAGATCATCATTTGTAACTGGAGTGGTAAACACAACGTTTTCTCGCCCCTGCCGATCGTAAATAGCAAAGGAAGAAAGCATTTTGGTAACTACACCTTGCTGACACTCTTGAGCAAATTGCTTGACTGCTTCTGGATTGTTTGAAGTCAGAGTGCGTGGAGTTAGAAGACCAACTTCTCGTGCAACTTGCAATTGTAGTTGCTTATTATTAGCCCGATCCACATTGGAGATTTTATCAAAGTGGAATCCCTGAAGGCTGGCAATCATACCCCTGACTGTGGCGCGACATTCGTTAATTGACGCATCTCTGTATTGCTTATCCATTGAGTCGGGGATTTTTTGTCCGTAGCGCATCCGCCGATACCAAATTGAGGAGACCTCACTCAAATCTAGCTTCTGTTCGCCATCAGTAATAATTACCCGTTCAGTATCGGCAGAGTAAATATCTAGCTTGACTTCGGTGGGATATCTATCTGTGTCAAACCGAAATGCTTTTTCTCCTCTAGCCTCAATTTCTTTGATGACTAGGGGAATGCTTTCATTGTCTTTACTAAACGTGACTATTAATACGGTCATAAAAAGTATGAAGTGTGAACTATGTAGACACCCTTTGGGTGGCTTGCCGCAGGCTAGTATCAAATATTAAATTCTTGATCATTCTTTCTTTAAAGTAGGGCAAGTGCGATCGCACTTGCAATGGGTAAGTTTAAATCCTTTTCCAGCATTCCCCACTCCCCCACAGGGTTGATTTCCAAAAAGACGTATTCGCCTGATGGTGTGACGATGAAATCTAACGCTCCAAACAACAGCCCAAATTTCCCCATAAAGGCTTTGAGACCGCGAACTACTTCATCAGGAAGCTGGTGATGTTGCCATGCCCCAACCTCAACACCAGGTTTACGCCAATCAACTTTGGCTGCTGCATACACATCTGCATTTAGCGCCCCCACAAATACATTACCATTCACATACACCACCCGTAATTCCTGTTGCTTTGGAATTTGCTCTTGAAAAACCATTGGGCAATAGCGCAGTGACTCAGCATCTTGTAAGTCTTCTTCTTTGACGATGCTGGTGTACAGAAAAAACGAGGAGTTAGCTTCCATACTGTAGGAAAGAGGAGTTAAGAGCTTGCTCACCATTTTGCCCTTGACTTGCCGGAAAAACTCTCGTGCTGCTTGGGCTTTGTTGGTGACAAGAGTCTGGGGAATAACAAAACCTACTTCAGATGCAATCCGCAGTTGACGCAGCTTGTTACTTGCATAATCTATCCGCTCTAAATTATCTACCCAACGAGCTTCCTTCAGGCTATCCCAAAAACCATCTAAAGTTGCTTGTGATTCTCTAACGCAAGCTTCTCGGAACTTTGGCGCTAATTCTTGACTCAGTTGTGGTTCCCAAATGCGGCGCATCCAAACAGCTTGCACCTGCTCTGTGCTGATAGAGTGGTTGTTACATTCTATAGTGTGGTAGCTTTTAGACTTATCAAAATGTGCTGTTAATTGCACTTCTAGAGGAAACTTATCAGTATCTAGACGAAATGGTTGTACCCCTTTTTTTGATAAGGCTTCTGCCACTCTATCTATTGTGAAGAAATCACCACTGTGGGTAATTAATAAAACAACATCACGAGACAGGTGCATAAAGTATATTTTTTTTGATAATTTTAGGAGGTATCTATTAAGAAATAGCGAAAAAATTGCTTTTTATCATCCAGAATTTTTTTAATAATCTAGGTATTTTAAAAAAGCAATCACCTCCATGTTATGGATAAGGTAATATGAAAGCGAGCACGTCTATAAGAGTACTTTTCAGTTATTTGATAACTGCTACTCCCTTAAATTATGATGAAGCCAATTACAAGGTATCTTTCCAATCATAAAGGTACTTTCAGATGCAGAAGACTAAATTATTTGTCTTCCAAATCTGAAGGAAACTTGTAAGTCCAAGGAACATCTGTTCCTTCAGTAGCTTGCTCTTCCAAGAAACGCGCAAAGAATGGTAGCACTACGACATCCACTGTTTTGACTGTGTTTGTAGGCATAGAGTTTTCCTTAAAGTAAATTGTTTTTGCGACTAAAAATATATCACTAATTAAATATATTTTCAAGATCAGTTAAGACAGTTAAGAAGTAATTATTGAAAGAAAGTTAAGAAAGTTAAGAAAAAAATTATTTAATAATTATCAATAGGAATACCAGTGGTGCTGTCGTTCGCGTAGCGTTCCGCAGGAAAGGGATTAACAACAAACTTAATCTCATTAAACGTTCTAGATATGGATTCAGAAATTTTGATAATTTTAAAGTTAGATGTTTATTAAATTGGGTTTAATTTATTATTTTGACATCACAAGTACTGAAGAATCAAATTTAATAGTTTAGCATAACAGATACTGAATAACCTTAATTTTTGATTAAATGTCTTAACTGTCTTAACTTTCCTTGTACGCATATTTAGTTACTGATATATGTGAAATTGAGATCGATTTTTTTCGGAGGAGATGGGCAAGAATTAACCAGGGGCTTTTAACATTAATCATCCCAAAGACCTTGAAACTTGCTCACTGATAATTATGATGCCGAGAATAAGAGGTTTTCGGCACTAACTGAGTGGAATTTTTCACTCAGTACTCCGAATTATCTTTGCATTTATATGTTGGCTTTTGCTAGCTGAATGCAAGCTTTCAAGCGTTCGGCTAAAACCTGAACGTAGGGTTGAGTTATCATTGTCACATGGTTGCCTGGGACAAAATAGACATTAACTGGTTCAGCAGAAAACTTGTTCCAGCCCAAGTCCAAATCCTGCAAAATCTCAGGCTGATTAATAGGCTCTTCTAGATTAGTCTGGCTGGTTCGCAAGAGAGTAATTGAAATCGGATCGACTTGTTGTGGTACATAGTTAGCCTTGGTATCAGCTTTTAAAGCTTGCAAAAACTGCTTCAAGTACGTGGTATCAGCGTCGAGAGGCAGAATGTCAAGCATTTTTAAGTACTCCAGAACGTGTTTAAATTGCGCCTCTAGGTCTAATGATGGAAATACATCAGTATCCATATCCAAGTTTTTTGCGTATACAATTTGCATGGTTTTGGCAATACCAATCAGCCACGTAGCATTGTCGTCC
>CAZZZY010000367.1:0-6389 GCA_964658545.1 uncultured Acetobacteraceae bacterium
GTTAGGTCTGCGTATAATTATGTGGTATCTAAATCTTTTCTGGAGATGTCTATTGGTTCAGTTATTGACACTCTCCGACCACTAGGATGCGGAGATTCTTAAGACCTCACAGTCTTAATATCCTGATTACTCAGGTTCCCAGGCTCACCACGTTTGCCCGCTCCGGGCGTAGTGATATCTCCTCAAGGTTTTTCGGGCGTAGACTTTCCCCCAGTCCGGGGGTAGGTTTTTAAATCTTGTACTGATTGAAGTATTTTAGCATTTTTAATGCAGCATAAATGCTGCGGTCAGCTTTCATCCCCTGCCTGAAGTACGAAAAACGCAACTACATTGCTGTTTCTCAGGGGTTTTCAGCATTTTCCTTATAAATTTATCCGTTGAGGCAGGTAGGCTATTTCATTCTAGACATAAACCGCCCAGAACTAAAGTTCGTTGAAACGGACTATAACCTTTTATCAGTCGTCTTTAGACGACTTTTGCTATTAGACTCAGAATTCATTCTGAGGCGGGCTAGATGAGAATGAAATAGCCCTGGGATGCAGGGGGGAGAAAAAAGCTTATCTGAACCGTATTGGGTGATAAAGCGAGTATTTGGTTAAAAAGCTTAAATTTGCTTAAGCAAAGTACTATCGGAAATTTACTGAAGTTGCTAATATCAGTCTGGAATCCCATTCTGTACATTTGTCGCATTGCTCCCGACACTACCTAGAGTAACTATTATGCACATCAGTATCCCAGACCAACTGAAGAAACGCTTTCATGCAGCTTGTGCTTGACGTGGGCTGAAAATGAGTCAAGTCATAGTGAAGATGATTGAGCTATGGCTGAAAACTAATGAAGTGCAATCATCTTCTCAAAGGTAACAAAGCTTGAAGAGAGAATGACAACAGTAGAAGCGTTGGTAAAAGTCAGTTAAATACAATATTTAAGTAATCTATATGGGATCGCAATCTCAGGTTCAGGTAACGATTTCTCTAAGAGAACTGGGTTTAGACGAGAATGAATTGCAAGCAGCAGTGCAAGATTTGCAACCCCAGTTGTCAGAAGTGGATGGGGTAGAAAATGTAGATTTAGTGGCGGTGGAAAATGCGCCCCCAAATACAAAGGCAGTGGGCGGGTTTTTGTTGGGATTGCTAAATGCAGAAGTTAACGCCACCAATATCAAAAGTTTATTTAAATTTTTGGGAGATCGCTTTGGGAACAAACCAATTAAGATGAGGCTCAAAGCACCTGATGGCAGAGAAATCGACCTAGAAGCCAGCAGTCAAGAAGAATTTGAATTTGCGTTTCAAAAAGCTCAGGATTTTCTCAATAAGACATCAAACAGCAAAGATGGCGAAGATAGCACTACTAATCGGAATTAGTGAATATGAGCCAGGACTAGCACCACTACCGAAGGCTGTGAATGATGTTGAGGCGATGCGGCGAGTGTTAGTCAACCCAGAAATGGGTGATTTCGCTGCGGGGGATGTCACGGTTTTAAAAAATCCCCAGCGACAGGAAATGGAAGATGCTATTTATGACTTGTACGCCAATCGTGAAAAAGAAGATTTGCTGTTGTTCTACTTTTCTGGTCATGGTGTGAAAGTAGACAACGGGGATTTTTACTTTTCGACTCGTATCACCCGGAAAGATCAGGAAAAATTGAGGACAGCCTCAGCTGTAGCAGCGACAAGTGTACATGGTTGGATGAGCCAGAGTAAGTCTAAGCGACAGGCAGTAATTTTAGATTGTTGTTTCAGTGGTGCTTTTGCCAAGGGGATGACGACAAAGGATGCTGGTAGTATTAACCTGCAAGAGTATTTAGGCGGAGAGGGTAGGGCAATTCTCACGGCTTCCACTTCTACACAATATGCTTTTGAATCTGATGGTTTAGACCTGTCGATTTACACCCATTATTTAGTAGAAGGGATTGAGAAAGGTGCGGCAGATAAAGATGGTGATGGTTGGATTGCGGTGGATGAGTTGCATGGCTATGCAAAAAGTAAGGTGCAAGAAGCATCTCCCGCGATGACACCAGAGTTTTATCCTTTTAAAGACGGTTATCGGATTTTGTTGGCGAAGTCGCCCAAAGATGACCCCAGGGTGAAGTATCGCAAAGAAGTGGAACGCCTCAATCGTCGTGGCAAGTTGACAATTCCAGGTCGTCGGTTATTAAACTCGTTGCGCCTCGATTTGAAGCTTGACCCTGATGTTGCTGATGCTATTGAAGTTGAAGTTCAGCAACCATATCGAGAGTATCAACGGAAATTAGAAGAATATGAGGCAACATTGGTTGAAACAACAGAAAATGAGCCGATTCTGAGTGAAACTGCTCTCAATGATCTCAGAGACTATCAGCAACATTTAGGGCTAAGAGATGAAGATGTAGCACCGATAGAAGAACGGATTATTGGAAAGCTAAAGGAAACTGCATCTGTAGAAGAATTAACTGAACTCATTAAACAAAATCAAGGGAATCAATTTGAGTTTGACATAGTAATTGTGAATATTCAGGGAGAACCCATCAACCGCAGTCGCGGACGCGCCGAGTTTTTTGCTGAAGAATTGAGTAATGGTGTAGTTCTAGAAATGGTGTCTATCCCTGGTGGTAAATTCCTCATGGGTTCACCGCCAGAGGAAGCCCAGCGTTACGCTTATGAAAGCCCCCAACATGAAGTCACAGTTCCACCCTTCTTTATGGGTAAGTACCCCATCACTCAAGCACAATGGCGGGCTGTCGCAGATTTAAAACAAATAAACCGGGAACTTAAGTCCGACCCATCGAATTTTAAAGGTGATAATTTACCAGTCGAGCAAATTTCTTGGTATGAAGCGGTAGAGTTTTGTGATAGACTGTCTAAACAGACTAATAGGTATTACCGACTGCCCAGCGAAGCTGAATGGGAGTACGCTTGTAGATCAGGCACGACAACTCCGTTCCACTTTGGCGAAACGATCACATCGGATTTAGCAAATTACAGTGCTGAAAATACTTACGGTAATGCCCCTAAAGGTAAGTCCGTAAATAAAACAACAGAAGTAGGCAATTTTAAGGTTGCCAATGCTTTTGGGTTGTATGATATGCACGGTAATGTTTGGGAATGGTGCTATGACCACTGGCACAATGATTACAAAGGCGCTCCTACGGACGGCAGCGCTTGGATAGATATAGCTCGAACCGAGAATGATAATCACTTCCGGCTGCTGCGCGGTGGTTCCTGGTACAGCAATCCGAGGGGTTGCCGTTCTGCGTATCGTTACACCGACGTCCCGGACCTTAGGAACGGCAGCTTCGGTTTTCGGGTTGTAGTTTCCGCGGCGAGGACTTAATTCTTTACACTCTTGCCCTTTAGCCCTCTACGCTTTTCCTTTTTCCCTTACCCTGCCGAAGGCAGCCGATATTTTTTGATATATAGCATCAATTCTAATAGAGTAGCCAATAAGTGTTAGATTTGTCAAGTGGTCCGTGCAGAATAAAAATTTGTTTTTGAGGGAATCTTTCCGCCCAGGGCTATTTCATTCTCATCTAGCTCGCCTCAGAATGAATTCTGAGTCTAATAGCGAAAGTCGTCTAAAGACGACTGAGAAAAGATTATAGTCCAATACAGTTCAGTTAAGCATTTCTTTGTTCTCTCTGTGTTCTCTGCGCCTCTGTGGTACCCTGCGGGAAGCCGCTTTGCGTCTACGTTAAAAAAATTGACTTTGGCAAAAGGTTTTAACCTTAACCCAAGCGTATTGGATTATAGTCTGTTAAAACGGACTTTAGCTATGAGCCGCGGAACTTTAGTTATATAACACGGTGCGTTAGGTGCTCAGATTGTATTTCTCGTGACAAATCATATCGAAGTGTGCGCCTAACACACCCTACAAGAATTTTATTTTTACTTTATAAATACTCTCTAAAATCGCTAAAGTTACTAAAGCCAAGCCCAAAATCTGGGTGGAGAACCCAGGATGATAGGACTGAAACAACGTATTTTCGTTGAACACCTTGAAAGGACTAGTCCTAGAGATAAACACGCCTTAAATAAATTTCCACAAAGCCAGGCGTATTGTTGCATTGTCCCACTTTTATACGAACCCCCGTTGAAAACCCTTGAAGATGTAGCTTTCTGTGGTGAGCCTGGGAACCTGTGCAAGCAGGATATTTTGGCAGCAATGTCTTAAGAATCTCCGTGGCTAAAGCTACAGAGAGTGTCAAAAAGTGAGGGTATTGTTGAACAGACACAATATCAATTATTACCCTGTATTAAATATCGCCAATCGGTCAATATGTGAGTAATATTATCGACAGAATACTCTCTAAGAGTATAAGAATTTATTGTTATTTCTAAGGAGTTGTGTTAAAGATGATTCCCCTTGGTGTGTTTTCTAAGTACCGTAGAGGAGATGTTCTGTTTGCAAAGCTGAAGTTTGTGAAATTAGCAAGGCTTTTATTTTTAAGTTTTTCAGCATTATCTTTTACCGCAGGCATAGGAACGGGAAGTATAGCCTTCCTGGGTAGCGCGATCGCTCAGATTCCATTGACACCAAATTCAGCGCCTCTAGGTGAGAAAACAAATTCTCAGGTTAATGTGCTGTTTGTCAACCCCAATGGTGGAGATGACAGCACAGGCAATGGCAGCGAATCCGCTCCTATAAAAACGATTACCCATGCATTACGATTAGCTAACGTCAATACTGTAATTATGCTCTCCACTGGCACTTATAGCGCCGAGACAGGAGAGGAATTTCCCTTAATGCTGAAACAGGGTGTTTCAATTCAAGGCAACCCTAACAATCAAGGTAAGGATATTATCATCCAGGGAGGTGGTGATTATCTGAGCCGCAGTTTTGCCGGTCAAAACGTCACAATTGTGGGAGCAAATCAAGCCTTGCTCACTGGGGTGACGGTGACGAACTCGAATCCTCGTGGTTACGGTTTATGGATTGAATCTAGCAATCCGGTAATCGCGGAAAATACATTTACTGGCAGTACCCAAGATGGGATTTCTGTCAGTGGTAATGCTGCACCCACTATTAGTAAGAATTACTTCCATCGGAATGGAGCCAATGGCATCACAATTGCCGGTAACTCCAGTCCTCAAGTGAAGGAGAATATCTTTTACCAAACGGGTTTTGGCATCAATATTGCCCAAAATGCCGCTCCTTTAGTCATCGGCAATCAAATTCAGAATAATAGATCGGGAATTGTGGTGCAAGCAAATGCCCACCCGATTTTACGGAATAATCTTATTCAAGATAATAAAGAAGATGGTTTAGTTGCGATCGCTCAAGCAATGCCAGATTTGGGTAGTGCATCGGAACCTGGGGGTAATCAATTTCAAAATAATGCCCGCTACGATATTAACGCCAGCGCTGCTAAACAGGTGATTTATGCTGCTGGTAACAACCTTGTGAGCGATCGCATCACTGGCAAGATAGATATCAATGGTACAACAGCATTAGCAACCCAAACTTCTCAACCTGTCCCCAACAATGTATTACGAGAAATACCACCAACTGGGGAAATCACCTTCTCGGCTCCCGGAGTTTCTGAAACTACCAACGGGCAAACAGCACCATTACCTAGAAACAGCATTTCACGAAATAATCGTGTTTCTGGACAATTAAACAGTCAACTGCTGCCATTACTGCCAGCCAATATACCACTTTTTGCGCCCATATCCAATCAACAGCAAGCCACCCCTAAAGTTGCTGGTTTTCCTACTCCTAGCAGCTTGTCGGCTAGACAAATACCAACTAATACTCAAGTTGCAACTTCTAGTCCAACACAGTCATCTGATACACCACAGTTAAATTATGTGCAGATTCAACCCAATACGATTGAGTTTACGGCTCCTCAGTACCCATCCAATTTAGTTGCCAGCCCAAGGAATCAAACACAGCAGCCACTACCAATACTAGAAGCTACTGCCTCAAATGCATCAGCCCTTTTACCACTTCCTGATAGCAATATCTCCATCCCTAATATTCGCAATCTGCGAACAAGTTCTGCAAATATTCCCGATCGCGGTAACTCTGCGACACAGTTTGGTATCCGTTATCGCGTAATTGTTCCACTCTTCACTGATAGGGATAAAGATTTAGTGCGATCGCTTGCTCCTGGTGCGTTTCCCACAGTTTGGCAAGGTCAAAGAGTTATGCAAGCAGGAGTATTTAGCAGTGAATATAACGCTAAAGAAATGCTCAAAACACTCTCTAGCAACGGTTTAAGAGCCATTATGGAGCCATTGAATTAATGAGTGCTGAGTTAGAAGACACGATTAATCGGGTGTGTACAAAAGTTAGGAGTTATCGTAAATTAAAGGGTTTAAGACCCCAACCAAAACACGTAGCGCCAGTTTCAGTACTTCGACAAGCTCAGTAACCATAGGGGTTTAAATCCCCGTCTGAAAATGTCTTGA
>CAZZZY010000368.1:0-6377 GCA_964658545.1 uncultured Acetobacteraceae bacterium
GGTTACAGCGTTGGAAAAGTTTATTTCCTAAGCGATCGCTCGTTACCATGTTCCATGAAATCGCTGCTTCTGGGCCTATATGGACAAGTGCCTTTTGGTTATCATCCTTACAGAGAAATTTGGCAGCACGTTTAGCACAAATGAGCGATCGCTGTCTTACCAGTAAACAACTCTATGCTAATATAATTACTCGCATCAGCCAGGGAAAACATAATCAAATTCCATTCCTGCCAGTTTTTTCAAACATTGGTGAGCCAGATAAAGTACCTCCTTTGTTAGAACGCCAGCAGAGGTTAGTTGTTTTTGGAGGTGTTGCAAACCGCACAAGAGTTTACCGAGAGTCTCAAGCAGTTTTGGAATACATTTGTCAGAGGTTAAATATTCAAGAAGTTTGGGATATAGGAACTCCAACGGGAGTAAATTTATGCTCAATTACTAAAGTACCTATCTTAGAAATAGGACAGCAATCTGCCGAAAAGGTAAGTGATATTTTGGCAGATTCTATTGCTGCTTTCTCTGACTATAATCCCGATTTTTTAGCTAAGTCTGGTATTTTTGCTTCTTACTGTGCCCACCGACTATTACCTATCAATACCAAAAGTAGTGCCTCAGTAGTTGATGGTATAGAACCAGGCAAGCATTATTGGGTTCCTAATCCTCAAGGCAATGAGTTAGGAAATGACGTAAAGATGCAGGCGATCGCAGATAATGCTTATTCTTGGTATCAAAATCATAACTTGTCAGTACAAGGTAGTGTTTTTGCATCTAGCTTGCTCAATAGTGACTCAAACTGAACAATAACAGAGTTAAAACTTTTTTAGTTAGTTAGTAAAAATTATGCAGCTTGAATCTGTGTCTAAGTGTCCCGTCTGCAACTCAGATGGCTCAGTTATTTTAGAGGGATGCCGTGATTCTATTTGTGAAATACCAGGCACTTGGTCTTTTAGAAAGTGTCATCAGTGCCGATCCCTCTGGATAGACCCACGTCCTATAAAGGAGATGATTCCATCGCTTTATCCTAAATATTACACACACGCCGAACCATCAACGCCGCTGCTTCAGAAACCCCAAGGTATACTAAACCAGTTACGGTTTTCAGCCAAGTTGGGTATTCTGGAACGCAGTTATGGTTACCAAGGGTTAACTAAGAGTGCGCCTTCTGGTATTGGCAAAGCCCTGGGAAGCATTGTGAGCTTTTGTCCTAGTGTATCTAGGTGGGGTGGAAAAACTGTTCGTTATCTGGGTTATCGCTCCCAAGGACAACTGCTAGATGTTGGCTGTGGTAATGGCTCATTCTTAAGTTTAATGAGTGATTTCGGTTGGCAAACATTTGGCATAGAGCCTGATAAGGATGGCTAATACCAAAAGCTCTGGGAGTACTTGCTCAGTTAATGTCTCTGGTCTCAATTAATTCTGGCGAGGAGGTTATCTGCATTGCTGTCAAAAATTGATGTTCCTATACCTGTGTTTATTCTGCACTGGAATCGTCCTCAAGAATGCTTAAAAACAGTGCAATGTTTTCAGAGCCAAGATTTACCATTAGAAATTTCGGTGATCGATAATGCTTCAGATCCAAGCCAACTTGAAATTCTGAACCAACACCTTCCTTCTAATGTTAACCTAGTCAAACTTCAGGAAAACAAGGGTTGGGGTGGTGGCTTCAATATCGTTCTTTCTGAATGGTTAGCAACCGAGAGCAGCTCGCCTTATTGTTTCGTCAGTGCTCACGATGCTATTCCTCAAGAAACTTGCTTACAGATGCTAGTAGAGAGCATGACAAATGACCCTAAACTTGGCATAGTTTGCCCAGAGTATGGCGATGCTCTGTTACCAAAGTTTTCGCCACTCCGATGTTCATATTTTGTACCTATTAATCCCCGCTCTGCTGGCACTGTTGAAACTGTTGAAATACCACATGGTACATTAACGCTTTACCGCAGAGAGTGTCTGGCTGAAATTGGTATTTTTGATGAAAGATACTTTGCTTATGGTGATGAATACGATCTGGGTTTACGTGCCCAACATTATCACTGGAAGGTTGGTATGGTTTGGGGCGCAGTCGTCATTAATCCAGGTTCATGGACACCCAGCCCAATCAAACATTACCTAATTTCACGTAACTCATTGCTCCTAGCGCAAGTCTATGGTGGATGGATTCAAGGTAGATTTAGAGCTTTTCTCATGCTGATAAACAGCCTGAGAATATTGCTACTTCCTTCAACTTTTTCAAAAGAAAAGTCATTGCTAATCCCAATTTTTTTGGCACGATTAAAAGCTATTCGAGACTTCCTCGCTGGACGCTATGGTCTTCCTATAATCAAGGCTCAAAAGTAGCACATTGAGTATAAATAAGTAGGAAGGCACAATTAAATATAAGATAAAACCTCACCCTCAATCCCTCTCCTTGGTAACGAGAGGGAAGCCGGAGGCAGAGTGAGGTTTTATATTTCATTTGACCCACTTAGTTACCTGCTAAATCGACTATAAATTCAGCCAGTGTTGTACAACGTACTAAGCCGTGGGGATGACGTTCGCTTTATAAACTATGCAGAAAAAGAAGTTTTAAATAGTAGTATTAAATCTAAATAATTAATTATGAGGAATAATATGTTACTAAGTTTTAAAAATCTAAATAAGCCAGAATATTTTTTCAGACCTTCCCAGATATGGCAACGTATTCAATATTTGACTGGCAATAATATTAATAATAATTTTGAAGAAGTTATTCTGCCTTGGAAAGTCAAAATTAGAATTCGCCCAGATGATGAAATTGGACGTGCCATCTCGATGACTGGAGTTTACGACTTGATTCTCACTGAAATGTTATGGAGGTTAATTGATCAAGGGGAAGTTGCTATAGATGTTGGCGCAAATATTGGTTATATGACTAGCATTATGGCCGCTAAAGTTACTCAGACAGGTAAAGTCTATTGTTATGAACCACATCCAGAGATTTATCAGGAATTATTAGAAAACATCACAAAATGGCAAGAGTCTTTTAATTGGCATCATATCATACCACAAGAAATAGCAATTTCCGATAAGTCTGGCTCGAATATATTAACTATCCCGGATGGCTTTGATAAAAATCGAGGGCTTTCTAAAATAAATACCAATAATAATGTTTTGAGCAAAAACGAAAGTTCTTTGATTCCAAAATCTCATTTAGTTTCTGTTTCTACGCTGGATCAAATTTTAGAATTGAATCAATCTTTTCAGATAGGTGTTCTTAAAATTGATATTGAAGGGCATGAGTTTGAAGCTTTAAATGGTGCTCAAAAACTAATTTGTCAGCAAAAAATTCGCGATATCATATTCGAGGAATATAATTCCTATCCTAATTTGGTGACAAATTTTTTAGAAAAGTATGGATACACCATTTTCAAAGCTGTAGGAGGTTTTTGGGGGCCAATTATTTGTTCTCCTAAAAGCCAACAAACAGGACGTTACTGGGAACCCCCCTGTTATCTTGCGACTATAAATCCAGCCCGTGCTGTACAACGTACTAAGCCGTGGGGATGGTATTCGCTTCATAACCAAATGGATTTAGTTCCTTTAGCATAAGGGTTTTATCTCCAGTTTCATGCAACTTAAATACCGAGCAGTTTACCTATGAAGTTAAAAATCTTCTCCGAGTCAAGCTACCTTCCAAGTGAAGCTTCCTATATACCAATGTTGCATCCTTTTTTAGGCGAACCAGCACTAGAAAAGAATACAGATATAAATCTACATCTTGGGCGTTTTAGCTCTTACCAAGAGATTGCCCATATTCTGTTTGAAATCTCAAGCGTTTCTGAGTCAGATTTAATTATATTTCCTTGCTCATGGGAGATTTACAAATATGAATCAGCACTTAAAGAGCTAAATGACAAATCAAAAAATTTCAAGAAGCCAATGATCGTATTTTTAGGAGGTGATCTCCCCAAAGATATTCCAGTAGAAGAAGCTTATATTTTTCATACATCTCTCTACAAGTCTCAAAAAAGAACTAATGACTTCGCAATGCCTGTTTTTATTGATGATTTAGTCCATAAAAATTTTTCCGATAGTCTCCCTATAAGAAATAAGAATTCCAAGCCAACTGTTGGCTTCTGCGGTATAGCACCTCCGCTAAATATGGCGTTTGGAAAACAAAAGCTCAAAGAATCAGTGAGGTTAGCCTTAGATCACCTTAAAATTCATCCTTTCTCTACTTATCAGTCAGGTCACTCCAAACGCGTAAAAGCTTTACTTCATTGTTCTAAAGGTTCCTTAGTAAATACAAATTTTATTATTAAAAGTTTTTCTCCTATGAAATATGCTTATGGCTATTTAATGCCAGAAGATAAAATGAATATCGAAAAACATAGGCAAGACTTTCTACTGAACATGACGAATAGCGACTATATTATTTGTGCTCGTGGCTGGGGCAATTATTCTATCCGCCTATACGAAACTCTGTGCTGTGGACGCATTCCTGTTTTTGTAGATACAGATTGTGTTCTCCCTTACGACTTTAAGGTGAACTGGAAGGATTATTGCATTTGGGTGAATGAAGATGAAATTCATTTAATTGCTGATAAAATAGTTGACTTCCACGACAAAATTTCGCCTAAGAGTTTCGTAGAACTACAACATGAGTGTCGAAAACTGTGGAAAACGTGGTTATCTCCAGAAGGGTTTTTTAGTAACTTCTATCAGCATTTCTCTTTTATGATTAATTAGATTTTATGAAAAGATTTTTATGAGAATTTTAATTTACTCTTCCTTGTTTTATCCAAGCATAGGTGGCCTAGAAATAATAAATTCTACATTAGCCCATGAATTTACATATCAAGGGAATGAAGTTAAGTTAATATCACAAACCCCAGCGACAGACTTCAAACAATTTCCCTTTGAAGTAATTCGACAACCTACTAAAAAGCAATTATTAAAACTAACCCATTGGTGTGAAGTTTATTTTCAAGGCTGTGTCAATCTCAAAGGCATTTGGCCGCTTCTTTTTGTGCATCGACCTTTAGTAATAGCCCACCATACTTGGTATCGCCGGAACGATGGTAGTGAGAGTTGGCAAGATTATCTTAAAAAACTTGTCACTCCTTTGGCAACTAATATCTCGGTCAGTGATGCTATTGCTAAGGCATTACCTGTACTATCGACTGTTATCCCAAATTCTTATCGAGAAGATATATTTTATGAAATGCCAGAAATTCCCCGTAATCAAGAGCTTGTTTTTTTAGGACGCTTAGTTTCTGATAAAGGAGCTAACTTACTACTTAACGCATTAGCCCAACTCAAATCAATGGGACTTACACCTCGTTTAACCATTATTGGTAGTGGGCCCGAAGAATCTAAATTACGTCAACAAGCAAATGATTTAGAAATTGTTGATCAAATCGATTTTGCTGGAATAAAAGTTGAGTATGAGTTAGTAAAATTATTAAATAGTCATCAAATTATGGTGGTTCCATCTATTTGGGATGAACCCTTTGGAGTTGTCGCCTTAGAAGGAATTGCCTGTGGTTGCGTGATTGTTGGTTCAGAAGGTGGAGGATTAAAAGATGCCATTGGTTCCTGTGGTGTGACATTCCCCAATGGAGATGTGCAAGCATTAACGCAAACTCTATTTAATCTTTTAAAAAACCCTGAACAACTGGCTAACTACCGAGCCAATTCACAAGCTCACCTTTTAGTCCATCAGAAATCAGCAGTCGCTAAAGCTTATCTAGAAGTAATTGAGGCAGCAATTCCGTGAAAGAGTACATTGGAGTTTTAACTCCCTTTGCCATTCTACTTATTCTCTATCTTTCTGCTCAAAACTGGCGGAGTTCTATAAAAACTATACTAGTGTTAGCGGTAATTGAAGGGGCTTTGCGAAAATGGGTTCTACCCCAAGGCAGTCAGTTGATCTATTTTTTGAAAGATATTGTACTTATAGGGGCTTATCTTCGTTATTACATTTTCTCATCTACTGAAAAAACCTTTCGGATCAAAGGCAATTCGGCAGCTGAAACTATCACTTCGGTAATTTTGCTATTAACAGCTTGGTGTCTATTACAAGTTTTTAATCCTAGCTTGGGTTCTCCCATTATTGGTATTTTTGGAATAAGAGGATACTTGTTATACATTCCTTTAATATGGATGTTACCCAATCTCTTTCGCTCACAAGAAGAATTATATAAATTTCTGCGTTCCTACCTGCTGTTGGTCATTCCAGTGGGGCTATTAGCAGTAGCACAGTTCTTTAGCCCCCCTTCAAGCGCCCTCAACGTCTATACCCCAGATTTAAAGCTAGGTATTGCAACTTTTGGAGATGGAAATTCCACGAATGTTCGTGTTACGGGCACATTTTCCTACATTGCTGGCTATTCAGTTTACGCCCTTATTTCCTTTGGATT
>CAZZZY010000369.1:0-6367 GCA_964658545.1 uncultured Acetobacteraceae bacterium
GTTGCCCCTTGGGTTGCTCATTGGGCTGGGTCTTGAGTTGGAGATGATTCGTGATCTGATTATAAAACTGTCTAGTAAGCGGTATAAGCGGTATAAAGTGATGTACAGCATAGATTTAAAAACCACTACTATTCCTAACCAGGGCTTAAGGAAAATGGTAGTAAATGCCGGAATTATTGGTTTTAAATCTGGGCTGTTATATGGGTCGTTTTTTGGGCTGATTGGAGGGCTGCTATTTAATGATCTGAATTTTGGGTTGAAGTATGGACTGTTGTATGGGTCGTTTTTTGGGCTGATACCATTATTGGAACTCGGTGGTAAAGTATGTATCCAACACTTTATCCTACGCCTCATCCTCTACCGCAACGGCTACATCCCTTGGAACTACGCCCGTTTCCTCAACTACTGCACCGAGCGATTATTCCTCCAGCGAGTTGGTGGTCGTTACCGCTTCATCCACAAACTGCTGCAAGACCACTTCGCTCAAATGGAGTTTAAGCGGGATTAGAAAAATACAACCAACTCACGCGGGGAGAGTCATAGCCAAAACCTGTTGACAAATACTAAAAGATAAAAGCGGAGCGATTGATATCACTCACTGATAGCAACAATTTATCAACCGGGGTATAGAAGCGAGTATAGACAGTTGAGACAGCCGCAACATGAACAGATCCTATTAGTGCAGATCATACCTGCAAGTGGTCATCGCACAACAATCATAAGCTAATTTTATCAGCCAACGCTGGGATGCGGGTTGTAGCGATCGCAATTGATAAGTTGAAATTGATTTGGTGCGATCGCCATAGCGTCGCCAACGGAGTTACAATACTTTGGGTCATCAATTACACGTTTCTCCAATAACGTGTAATCCCCTAGAAAGTAGAAAACATGAAGGTTAGCGGCAACGGACAAGGCAAAATATTAACCCAAGACGAACTGAGGCGATTATTCACGGAGGGATTTCTCAGCCCACGCGATCGCGCTCTGTTTGGGATTTGCCTTTTCACTGGTTGTCGCGTATCAGAAGCACTAGCACTCCAGACGACTGATATCAAATCTGGTGCTATCACTTTTCGCAAGTCTACCACCAAAGGTAAGCATAAAACCCGAATTGTGGACATCCCACCAGGGCTTGCAGCAATCCTTGACGAATACCAACTAAAACCAGGGGCAATGTTTCCTGGTATGCGTGGTGTAACAGAACGTCTCACCCGATTCATGGCAGACAAGATTTTACGGGATGCCTGCAAGCGGATAGGGGTAGAGGGAGTCAGCACCCATTCGTTTAGGCGAACTGCCCTCACCCAGATGTCAAGCGCCGGGATACCTTTGAGAACTATTCAAGAAATCTCTGGTCATAGCGACCTGGGAACGTTGCAGCGTTATCTGGAGGTCACGCCAGAGCAGAAGCGCAAAGCGGTTTCGGTCATTGGGTTTTAGTGTCGGTTAGCTCAGGAGTCCTGAGTTAGTAGTTGGGGGAAATATAGACAATCGTATCAAATTAACTATGTATGCTAGGATGACGGCGAGATTTGGCGAGATTTATGAATAAGCAGGAAGCAGCAGATTACTTGGGTGTCAGTGTTAGGGCTTTAGAGCGCTACGTACAACAAGGGCGAATCAGCGTTAAGTACGAGAAAGGAAAAACTCGCTCGACTGCCAACTTTGACCCAGCCGAACTGGAAGCATTCAAGGTAGAACTGAACCAACCGACCGTAAAACCAGCCTTTGAATCTCGTCAAATAGCGACAGAGCAAGAGCAACATCCAGGTAAATTAGTGCATCAATCTGGCGAGATTACAGAATTTGGCGAGGTTGGGGTAATTGATAAATTATCCTCAATCATTGAAGGGCTACTCTTGCGAGGCGACAATCAGCCACTAGTACCCATTGCCGATAAGCTACTACTGACTATTGCAGAGGCACAAGCGCTAACTGGGTTGTCTAGGGAATTCCTGCGAGATGCGATTAACTCTGGGGAGTTAAAAGCCAAAGTCATCGGTAAGGGATGGCGGCTTAAACGCAGTGACTTACAAGAGTATATTGATAAACTATTCTGAATCTCGCCAAACTGCGACAGTGTAAAACTCGCCAATAGCATTTTCTACGACTTTAGCAACTATGAGACTTATGACCGCTTGAGCAATGATGGTATAACTCTGTGGCATCAAGCATTTTTACAATTGGGGCGGACTTTGGAAGAGTGCGCGGCGAAGTACCGCAGGTTTTGTAAAAAATATCGCCCAAAATCAAAGCCAGAAAAAAAGAACTTCTGGGGGAGTCGCTTTTTGCCATCAATGAAGGGAGGGATTGCGAAAAAGTCTTCGCCTGGGCAGATGAGTTTACCTTGGGACAAGCAGAAAGTAACCGATAGTACCGAGGTGAAGAATGTAGCAGAAAAATTTATTCACGCAAACTGCTTTTGGTCGCCAGTGCCAGGTATCGGATTTATGAAATGCTGATTATTGCGTGGGTAAAGAGGCTGCAATAATTGTTTACAAAATTCTGAAACGCCTATAGGTTACAATTTACAAGTCTCGATGCGAGAGAAGAGTAATTTCAATGTTATGAGATACCAAAAATACGGCTAACGGCTGCAAAAAGCCTTTCAGTACTTTATAATCTTTGTTCGTGCTATACCCAAATGGAAATTTGGTATAAATTAACACAGGTAGTAACACTGGAGACGATGATGATGGCAACGTCACATCCTTCTCTTGTACATTATTTTTCTCGAACTTTTTCATTAACTTATCATAGCTCAACCAATCACCTTGTTTCCAACCTACGCGCTCACCAAAAATATCCCAGTTCTCATGATCACGATAGCCTGGACTGCCTAAACCCCGGTAAATTTCGGCTTGGATGCTTATGCCAAATGTATTGTTACTGTTTTGAAGCCAGAGGCTATTGATTTCCCGGAGAGTTTCACGGGGGAAATTCTTTAGTAGAGCGTCCCAATTGTCATGCTTCTCTTTGACCATCACTTGATAAAAAATCAAAGCAGTTTCCTCATCTGCCTCTTTCCACTGCGCTTGCTTTAGATAACTTTCCAATTGTGTGCATAGTCCATTATCTACCAAGTCATCAGCAACTTTTCTCAATTCGGATTCTAAAGCTTTATCTACTTCTTGTTTAAATGGTACTGCCAACATCTGAGAAAATCCTTGTCTAAATCGCTCAGTATTTTCCTTGTTAGCGAACAATAAGCGAAAAATCTCTCGCCATTTTTCTTCACTTTTATTCTCTTTATTTCCCCATAACTCATGTAATTTCTCATGAGCTTTTTGGTATAGAGAATAGACTTCCGTTCCTTTAGGTAGTTGGATATCAGGGATAATGTGGGGTAAAATCCGAGAGACACGGAAAACCCGATCGTATTCCTTCGGTTCAGGACTGACTTCTATTAATCCTAATTCAATCGCTCGACTTAACTGTTTTTTGTAGTCAGAGATAGACTCACAAACTACTTCTAATGCTGGCATAGGGACAGGAATTTCAAATACCAAACATCGACTGAGTATTCGCTCAATATTTTGGTCAAGTTGCTCGTATAATTCTTCCCAAATTATTCTTCCCTTCCATTCAGTAGGATTGGCTTCAAGTTGAGTAAGTTTTGTTTCAGCGTCTTCTCCTAACAACACCTCATCATTTAACCATTCCAACAAACGAGGATTACCATCAGCCAATGTTTTGGCTAGCTCAATTAAATTAGGCTCAATTCCCTGGGAATTAAATGCTGTTAAGCGACTTAATTTTTTCTGTAAATCCGATTTGCGAAAGGATTCTAACGGCTGTTTGTAGAACGATTGCAACAAGTCTGATTCCAAATCATAACGACAGGTAATAATAATACGGTGGTAGGCGTTAATCTCTTGAATTGCCCACACTAATGCCTTCAATATTTCGGCTACTTGAGTTTTGAGAATATACCGTCCCTGACGATGTTCTAAATTCCACTCAAAGTCATCAAATACCAGCAAAAAGGGTTTCTCGTTATTTTGGTTCAACTCACTGAATACATCTCGCAATCGATATTTGAGTTCCTGTGTGCCTTCCCTGAGTGCTGTCCGTTGTCCTGGATTCCTCAGTTTATCTGCTAACTTACTCACCAAACTGGATTCATCAATTTGTCGCCACCAAATGATTGGTTGATATCCAGATAAGCGATCGCACAACCGCGCAGCAATGGTACTTTTTCCTAATCCTCCCATGCCATGAATTAAAACTCCAATCTCTGTACTGGAGGTTTTCAGTGTCCGCAGGCAGTTTTGTAACTGGCGACGACGACCAACAAAAGTCTCACGAGTGGCAACTCTAAGTTTCTTTTCCGGATCTAAAAACTCTTGAGCAACAGAGGCACGAGGTACGGGTTTACGTCCGCGCTTGACCAACGCACCTGGTAGGGTTTCTGCCACATACAAGCGCAACAAATGCCAATCTCGCGCCTGTTTTTTTAGTAGTTCTTGATAGGTGAAAGCTACTGCTTCTGTCACCGTCTTTCCGGCTGATAATTCCTGGTACAAGGCAGCAGCAGTAGCAGTTGCATCAGTATCCAAAACACGCTGACCCCAACCAAGAACAGCAGTTGCACCTTCCTTCAATAACGCCTCTGCCATTGATGGTACTGTACCTGCGTCCCTTGAGTATCCAGTATTACAACCGGAAAGGAAAATTAGCTTGGGCAGTTGGAATTGCAATTCTGTAGCTATATCTTCTGCACTGCTATATTCTGCTTCTCCCAATTCCGTCTCAGTTATAAAACGTGGTTTTTCATCCCGAAACGTGGCATGACCAGTCAAGTGGATAACATCAAAGTAACCCTGATCGTAATCTTCCACCAAATAACCCAACTCTTTTAGGCATCCACTTTCTTCCACTATCAAGGATAAGGGTTGACGCTTCGCTGCTGACAAAACTTGGGCTTCTTCTGCTTCAAAATCCAGTTCGGGTTTGATTCCTAGTGGGGAAGTAGCCATAAAGAGAACATTCAATGCCCGATTTGCTGGTGCATCTTCCAGAGTCAGTGGTTTGGAATCATCATCCTTTACCCACCGAATGGGAATAATGGCAGGTCGCAGATCCACCAAAAAACTGCTACCATCGTGCAGCAGTTCCCACGGTAAATGGGCGAGTTTTTCGGTTGCAGCAATGGCAAGAACGATACCTTCACGCTTATGCTTTACTATTTCACGTTGAAGGTGGCGATCGCTCCCATCCAACCAGTTATAAAGTGCCTGCCCTGTCTTAGCATATTCTTCGGGCAGTCTGGTATAATAGCCTTTTTCTGCCTTTTGAATCAAGTCAGTGATTTCCGCCAAGGGAAGGTGACGGGACTGGCAATTATTGGGATTATCCCAGAAAAAACGGAAATCTGCGTACTGATCGCCAACAGGTTTAAGGTCAAGGTGGAGAATCTTCATTGCTACTTATAGCTGCCTAAAATTTCTTTGATTTGCTCTAATGTTGCGTCCTTGAGCAGTAACCGACGATTATCATCAGTAACAATCAAAACTTTCTCAATCCTTGAACCATTTGGATCTTCTAGAGACTTGTGATACTTCTCCTTCCACTGGTAAAGTTTCTCTCCAATGGTCAGTGTTCCGCTTGCGATTCCAACAATTGTGGCGATAGTAGCTAGAGTTGCTTCTCGCTCCACTTCACCAATGGTCTGATAGCTTCCTTCTATTCCTTCAATTGCCAGAAGTTCTTTTGTAGCTTCTACTGCATCACGTCCTACGATTTCAATTTTCATATAGGTAACTTTTTAAATTAAAACTGATTTTTCAGAACTCAGTTAATTCGCGCTTGTGTTTGTATTTAAACTACTTTTGACCAAGCCTTTTAGCTCTAACATTTGAGCTTCCAAAGCTTCCATTCTCTGACGCAACGGCACTTCTTCGGCTGCACCTAGATACTGTGCCAAAGCATTTAAAATCACTTCGGTTTTGGTGGCGTGTGTCTTGGCAATGTATTCTTCCAACCGCCTGTGGAGATTAATCGGCAGTCGTATTCCTATTGAATTACTAGACATAAGGAAATCAGGCTAGAAATTGTTCAACAATTTAGCACGAAGTTTGCACCTCACCTCTGTATCTATCAAAATTTTTACAATCGTTGAAAGAGTGTATTCATGACAAATGGTTTTGTATAGGGATTGCTAATGAACATTCGCGCGATCGCCCGAAGGGGCGACAGGGGCGATCGCACTTGGGAAATTAGATAAGTGTTGGGCATGACTCTATATCCTCCCCTTACCTTCAACCAATCACGAACACATCACGGAAAGATACATCTCGGTTCCCTTGCTCGGTGGCCACAGTCACAATTCCATTCTTGGAGTCGTAGTTAATCATCTCACCTGCGA
>CAZZZY010000370.1:0-6366 GCA_964658545.1 uncultured Acetobacteraceae bacterium
GGTTACAGCTTATAGGTTACAGAAAACTATCACCTGTCCCCTGTAACCTATTACCTTATTTATAGAGGGAAGAGAAAGGAGCAGAGAGGAATTATACCATCTCTGCTCCTTTGTGATGAGCAAAAAGGTGCTACTTGATAATTTTGGAGACGACGCCAGCACCGATGGTGCGTCCACCTTCGCGGATAGCGAAGCGCATTCCTTGTTCAATAGCGATCGCGTTGATCAATTCTACTGTCATCTTGATGCGATCGCCTGGCATCACCATTTCTACTTCTTTGCCTTCATCGGAAGTGTAGGCTTTGATAGTACCAGTTACATCGGTTGTCCGTACATAGAACTGGGGACGGTAGCCAGCGAAAAATGGAGTCTTACGACCACCTTCTTTTTCTGTTAGGACGTACACTTCACCTTCAAATTGAGTGTGAGGTGTAATTGAACCTGGTTTGGCTATCACCATACCGCGCTCGATATCTTCTTTCTTGAGACCACGTAGTAGTACACCCGCGTTATCTCCAGCCAGACCTTCTTCGAGGCTCTTCTTGAACATCTCAATCCCGGTGACGGCGGTACTACGAGTGTCTTTCAGACCAATTAGCTCGACAGTATCGCCAACCTTAACTTTTCCGCGTTCAATCCGTCCTGTAGCCACAGTCCCCCGACCTGTGATGGTGAACACATCTTCTACTGCCATCAAGAAGGGCTTATCAACATCCCGCTCAGGAGTGGGGATGAAAGAATCCACAGCATCCATCAAGTCGTAGATTTTGTCTACCCAAGGATTTTCACCTTTTTTGGTCTTAGGATTCTTGGTCATTGCTTCGAGAGCTTGCAGACCAGACCCTTTGACAATGGGGATATCATCGCCAGGGAAGTCATAGCTGCTTAACAGTTCTCTTAGTTCTAGTTCTACTAGTTCCAAGAGTTCTGGGTCATCCATTAAGTCTTCTTTGTTCAAGAATACAACTAGACTGGGAACGCCCACCTGTTTTGCTAACAGAATGTGTTCGCGGGTTTGGGGCATAGGCCCATCAGTAGCAGCTACTACAAGGATACCTCCATCCATCTGAGCAGCGCCGGTGATCATGTTCTTCACATAGTCAGCGTGGCCTGGACAGTCTACGTGAGCATAGTGCCGATTTTCGGTTTCATACTCAACGTGAGCAGTATTAATGGTAATCCCCCGTGCTTTTTCTTCTGGCGCGTTATCGATTTGGTCGTAGCCTTTAGCTGTAGCTTGACCAAGAGCTGCCAAGGTCATAGTTATGGCTGCTGTTAACGTGGTTTTACCGTGGTCAACGTGGCCAATGGTACCGATATTGAGGTGGGGTTTATTTCTTTCAAACTTTGCGCGTGCCATGAATGCTCATTTCCTTATTTTAACTAAGCGTTCCCTTTGCTTTTTGCAATGATAGTTTCAGCTACGCTGCGAGGCACCTCTTCGTAGTGGCTGAACTCCATCGTGAAGGTACCCCGACCTTGCGTTTTTGACCGGATATCAGTGGCGTAGCCAAACATACTCGCCAGTGGAACTTTGGATGTTACCTTAGCGAGTCCCTTTTCGGTGCTTTGGCTTTCAATCTGCCCCCGGCGGGTGTTGAGGTCGCCAATGACGTTCCCCATATAGTCTTCAGGAACTTCAACCTCAACTTTCATCATAGGCTCTAAGAGGACAGGTGAAGCTTTCAGCACAGCCTCTTTCATCGCCATTGAGCCAGCGATTTTGAAAGCCATTTCCGAAGAGTCTACATCGTGGTATGACCCATCAATTAGCGTCGCTTTAACGTCAATTAACGGATATCCAGCTAGAACGCCGGATTCGCAGCTTTCTTTCATTCCTTGTTCTGCGGGGCCAACGTACTCTTTAGGTACTGTACCACCGGCAATTTTGGAGACGAATTCAAAGCCAGTACCGGGTTCTCCAGGCTCCAAATTGATCACAACGTGACCGTATTGACCTTTACCACCACTTTGGCGGATGAATTTGCCCTCAATTTTGCTTACAGCTTTCCGAATTGTTTCCCGGTAAGCTACTTGCGGTGCACCTACATTCGCTTCCACCTTGAATTCTCGTAACATCCGGTCTACTAGAATTTCTAGGTGTAGCTCTCCCATCCCCGCGATCACGGTTTGGTTTGTTTCGGGATCGACGCGGACACGGAAGGTGGGGTCTTCTTCTGAGAGAGATTGCAGAGCCTTGGATAGTTTATCCATGTCGTTCTTGGTTTTGGGTTCAACCGCCACCGAGATTACAGGCTCAGGAATGAATAGGGATTCCAGAATTACTGGTGAGCCCTCATCACAGAGGGTGTCACCTGTCAAGGTGTCTTTCAATCCCAGAGCTGCTCCCAAATCACCCGCTCGCAGTTCATCGACATCTTGCCGATCATCTGCCTTCATGAGAACTAAGCGGGAAATCCGTTCTTTTTTATTCTTACTAGCGTTGAGAACGTAGCTGCCCTTTTTCAGGACACCAGAATAAACGCGAACAAATGTCAGGCGACCGTAAGGGTCAGCCATAATTTTGAATGCCAGTGCCGCTAGGGGTTCGTTGTCATCAGCCCGCCGCTCAACAGTATCGCCATTGGGCAATAAGCCTTGAATTGGTGGTACTTCACTTGGCGCAGGCAGGTAATCGACAACGGCATCCAGCATCAACTGTACGCCTTTGTTTTTGAATGCTGAACCGCAAAGTACTGGTACAATCGTTCCCGCAATTGTGCCTTTACGCAGGGCAGTCCGAATTTCCTCTTCTGTAAGTTCTTCGCCCTCGAAGTACTTAGCCATCAGAGCATCATCGGTTTCGGCCGCCGCTTCTATGAGCTTGGTGCGGAATTCGTCTGCCTGGGCTTGCAATTCTTCCGGAATATCGGTTTCCTGGATATCGGTTCCTTGGTCGTTGGCGTAAATATACGCACGTTGCCGTACTAGGTCAACGATCCCTTGGAAGTCGTTCTCACTACCAATCGGTAGTTGAATAGCGATCGCATTTGCCCGCAAGCGATCGCGAATTTGCTCGTGAACTTTATAAAAGTTCGCTCCGGTGCGATCCATTTTGTTGACAAAGGCGATCCGAGGAACTTTGTAGCGTTCTGCTTGTCGCCACACTGTCTCAGACTGCGGTTGCACGCCGCCCACAGAACAAAATACTGCGATTACACCATCCAACACGCGCATGGAACGCTCAACTTCAATTGTGAAGTCTACGTGACCCGGAGTATCGATAATGTTAATTTGATGATCTTTCCAACTGGTACTGATAGCAGCAGCAGTAATGGTAATTCCCCGCTCCCGCTCCTGCTCCATCCAGTCTGTGACGGCAGTTCCTTCATGAACTTCGCCAATTTTATGAATTATTCCAGAGTAAAATAATATTCTCTCTGTTGTTGTTGTTTTGCCCGCATCTATATGCGCCGCAATACCAATGTTGCGTACTTTCTCTAGCGGGATCGTGCGTGCCACAGCTACCTCCTATAGTTTTTGCCTCATGATATCTTGTATATTACTCTTTGTTAAGATTCTATACTTTTAGGGAAAACCGTCTGCTTTTTGTAAATCTACGATCTACCACACCGACAAGGCGATATATCGCTTTTTTACTTAATAACGATAGTGGGCAAATGCTTTGTTAGCTTCCGCCATCCGGTGCGTTTCTTCGCGTTTCCGAATCGCATTGCCAGTTTCGTTGGCAGCATCCATTAACTCATTTGCCAATTTGCTTGCCATTGTCCGGCCTGGTCTAGACCGAGAATATTGCACTAACCAACGCAGTGCTAGAGTAGTGCCCCGTTCTGAACGCACTTCCATTGGTACTTGGTAGGTTGCTCCACCTACTCGCCGAGCTTTTACTTCTACTAAAGGCGTGGCATTTCGCACTGCTCTTTCAAAGGTTTCTAAGGCACCGTTACCAGTGCGTTCTTCAATAGTTTTCAATGCTTCGTAAACAATTCGGGCGGCAAGTGATTTCTTGCCATGACGCATGATCCGCCTGATAATCATGCTCACAAGGCGACTGTTATATACGGAGTCAGACGGAACAGGGCGCCTTTGAATAACACCACGACGAGACATACTTCACCTTTAATTCGGAATTTGGCAACGAAATTATATGCTATCAGACACCGGAAACTAAAAGCTGTGGAACCCAACCCTCAGACTTTCTCAATTTTGTTTTCGACTATTACAGCAAGGCTGACCTATTGACTGCCAATTTGGGATTAGAGTTTTTGGAAGATGTTCCGACCACCAGGATTGGAAAAAATCAAAAGTCTGTAAGCCTCATCCCTTGTGGGTTCGACCAATCCAAAATTGCAAATCGTTTCGACCGACTTGTACTGAACGTTGTCAAAGTAGCGCTCACAACGAAGTCTAAAATCTAAAATTCATTGACTTGCTACCTGCAACTAAATACTCAAGGTGACAAGATCCTAAACTTTAATATCCAAATGAGAATTTTGCTGTGGGTTACAGCCTTCTCTTCAGAAATTCTACACTTGCTCGCTTAGTGTAGATGTAGCTTGCTTCTTTTAAACAGACTTGAGCAGCTTTCATCACTGCTGTTAGAACACAGACCCTGATAGTTTTTTGTCCATCAGCGCTTCTCAGGTAGGCGATTAACCGTGTTGGGTGCGATTAATCGTCTAATCCTATTTCTTCGCTACTTTCGGACGCTTGGTTCCATACTTGGAACGCCCTTGTTTACGGTCTTTGACTCCGGCTGTATCTAGGGTACCACGGATAATGTGGTATCTCACGCCTGGTAGATCCTTAACCCGACCACCGCGAATCATCACAACTGAGTGTTCTTGTAAGTTGTGACCAATGCCTGGAATGTAAGCTGTGACTTCAAATCCAGAGGTAAGTCTGACTCTTGCTACTTTCCGGAGAGCTGAGTTAGGCTTCTTTGGTGTGGTCGTGTATACTCTGGTACAAACTCCCCGACGTTGAGGGCATTCTTTCAGAGCCGGGGACTTGGTTTTCTGACGCGCTTGTTCGCGCTCATTACGTATTAGCTGCTGTATTGTTGGCATGAGTTACAGCGCGTAAAGCTGCTTATATAGTCTAAGTTTTAACAAATCCTAATTATATCGTTTTTTACGGTTTTATGTCAATTGTAATCTTTCCTTTGTTATTAACAAACGATCGCTAATGTTAAGAACTATTGATTAGTTATCAAGAAAGAATTGCCACAGCCACAGGTGGCGATCGCCTGGGGGTTGTGGAAGCGAAAACCACCACCCATTAAGTCTTCTGAATAATCCACCCTCAAACCGTTGAGATAATTTAAGCTTGCTGCATCTATGACTACTTGAATTTCATCCAAGTCGAAAACCTGGTCGCCAACTTTTATTGCTTCATCGAAGGACATATCATAAAAAAACCCGGAACAACCACCTGGTTTCACTGCCAATCGAAACAAGACATTTGGCTGCTGCTTGGACTTGATTCGCCCAATTTCACTTGCTGCTGCTTGACTCAGATGAATCATGGAACACGTTTTTTGCGATTGAATACCCCATCTTCATTTTACAGACACATGGGTCAACTCTCGCTTCTCGGTAATTCCAAATTACCGAAGCCATGAGCGCGATCGCTATTACTACATTTATAGCACAACACCCCAGAAGTCCCCACCTTAAATAGGTAGGGACTTCTGGGATGTAGTGTTTACCAAAGACGGTTTGCACAAAAAAATGGACGCAATTTTTAGCTTCGAGCTTTAATCCTTAGTACGGGCATAATCATCTTGGTAGCGGATAATGTCATCCTCTCCCAAGTATTCGCCATTTTGCACTTCAATTAACACCAATGGGATCACGCCAGGATTCTCTAAACGATGAGATGTACATTGGGGTACATAGGTTGACTCATTATTGCTCAGTAGTACTTCTTGTTCACCACAAGTTACCCTAGCTGTACCAGAGACGACAATCCAATGTTCACTGCGGTGGTGGTGCATTTGTAAACTGAGGCGGTGTCCGGGCTTAACTTCGATGCGCTTAATTTTGTATCCGCGCCCTTCTTCCAAAACTGTAAAAGCACCCCAAGGACGTAACTCAGTTGCAGCAATGCCTCTGGAAGTGATAGTTGAAGGTAGGTGTAGAGTGTCAGTCTGTGTAGTTTCTTGATATCGAGCCATAGTTACCTCATTTGAAGACATAACAAACCGTTGGTACTCTTAACTATTGATAAAAAATCTAGCGCTATATTGCAACGTTGAAAATCAGCAATTTTGTCACACTTTGATAAACATAGCAAAATAAAACCTGATAGTGTAAATCATCACTACTAAAATTAGTGTATCTACATCAAGTCTTCATCAAGCAAAATGGCAACTTGTTCTAAACTTTAAAAAAAGATGGGGAA
>CAZZZY010000371.1:0-6360 GCA_964658545.1 uncultured Acetobacteraceae bacterium
ATGATTGGGTCAGAGTTCCCCAATTGTTCACTGTCAACTGTTCACTGTTCACGGGCTTTGTGCAGAGATTCATACAATTCTTTCTCAGAATCGCTGTCTGCGGCAATTTCTGCGCCAATTTTCACCCAGACGGTGTTGAGTGCTGAGTACCCAGCAAGAAATTCTTTCTTCCCCTACTCCCCCTACTCCCCTTTATTCTCCCATGCCACATCATAACCTAAGCAAGCTAACCCAACCACCGATGAAGGGGAGATGGAGCATGGGGCATTGGGAATGGTGCAAAATTAGACCTGAGTTCCTATAGCTAGGCGGATTCCCCAGAATACAATTAAAGTTAAAATAGCAAGCCAGTCACGCCCTTTGAATCGTAAGTCGTGCCACTGCACTCGATGCTCGTTAGGACTGGTAAAACCCCGCACCATCATTGCATTCGCCATTTGATCGGCTCGTAAAAGGAGATTTTCTAAAAGTCTCTCTGCGACTGTCATCCAAACTTTGAACCCTCCTTTGAATCCCAGCTTTTTCCAGTTAATTGCCCTTGTCATCACGGAGCGAAATAAGTTTTGTACTTCTTCTAAAACCAGAGGAATAAAGCGCAAGGACAAGGTTAAAGTTAAAGCAATTTCTGTGACAGGTAACTTGAAGCGTCGTAGGGGTTGCATTAAGCTTTCTATACCAGATGTGATTTCTTCTGGTGCGGTTGTCAGCAAATACAGGTTAGTGCTATAAATCACGGTAAATATAATTGTACTCAGGCGTACTGCCAAATCCAAGGAGCGGCGAGTTACTTTGACTGGACCTTGGTGAAATAGCACATAGCTGTATTTTTTGTTATTAATTACTTGCTCTGGAACAATATTCTTGGAGAATGCTTGGTGGGTTAATATTTGTTCATTATCTGGTAAGCGTGGCTGATAATCTATACCCATTGCATCAGGGCTGATGGCTCCGATCACTAAGACAAAAAACGATAGTATTAACAGCCAACCCATTTGCTGTTGCCATACTCGGCGGGGAATCCTGGCAATCAAGGTGGCAAGAATCAATACCACCACCAGCATCACCCGCCAAAGATTGTTAGCGAAAACATAGCTGGTTAAAAAGCTCATCAACCAGGCGAACTTGACTCGCGGATCGATTTTATGCAGCCAAGTTTGGGGTTGTTCTAAATAAAGTCCAAGTGGCAGCGATCGCAGTAAATCCATTTTACAGTTAGGAGTTAGGAGTAGCGAAATGGGCGGTTAGAAACTGCGTCTACACAAGACTTTACCCACCGACCTGGGTTCTCGACAAGGGGCGTTAGCAAGCAATTTTGACTTTAACTCATAACAGACGCGATGAATCGCGTCTCTCCTAACTTAATTTGACGCGAGTTGCTCTATTAACATTACCACTTTCGGCATCACGGACTTTTTTACTGCGCCACAGTAAAATAATTGGCGTGCCTTTAAATCCTAGCTGTTGTCGGAATTGGCGTTCTATGTAGCGGCGGTAGTTGTCGTTGAAGCGTTTGGAATCATTGACGAATAGTGCGATCGTTGGTGGTTGGCTACTTACTTGTGTACCATAATAAATCTTGCCCTGACGACCACCACGGGATGCTGGCGGTGAATGCCAGCTCACAGCGTCGGTTAATACTTCGTTGATAACTGATGTGCTGACACGGCGTTTGTGTGATTCAGCCGCCGTTTTCACCAACTCTAGAATCTTTTCTACCCGTTGTCCTGACAAGGCACTCACAAAAATGGTTTCTGCCCATTCGGTAAAATGTAACCGTGATTGCAGAGTTTTTTCGTAGTCGTAGATTGTGTAAGAGTCTTTTTCGACAGCATCCCACTTATTCACGACGATAATGCAAGCTCGACCTTCTTCGATAATCCGCCCAGCTAATTTTTGGTCTTGCTCGGTGACTCCATCTACAGCATCTAGTACTAATAAAACCACGTCAGCGCGGCGAATCGCTTTGAAAGCACGGTTAATACTAAAGAATTCTGTGCCGTATTCTATGTGTTTCTTTTTGCGAATCCCGGCGGTATCAATTAAGCGGTAGGTTTGTCCCTCTCGTTCAATGACAGTATCAATTGCATCGCGGGTTGTGCCAGAAATTGGGCTGACAATTGCCCTCTCTTCACCGACAAAAGAATTGAGTAAGCTTGATTTGCCCACATTTGGGCGGCCCACAATTGCTACTTTGATTTCATTCGTTTCTGGGAGGTCTTCAACAGCAGGGATGTGATTAATTAACTCGTCGAGTAAATCTCCTGTGCCACTACCGTGAATTGCGGAAATGGCATAAGGTTCGCCCAATCCCAATTCCCAAAACTCGGCAGCTTGCATTAAGCCTTGTTCTGGGGATTCACATTTATTTACAGTTAGGAGTACAGGTACGCGTTGTTGGCGCATCCATTCGGCGATTTCTTGGTCTGCTGATGTGGGGCCTGTTTGACCATCGACGACAAAAATCGCAGCACAGGCTTCTGCAAGGGCTGTCATTGCCTGTTGGCGAATTAGTGGTAAAAATTCGGTATCATCATTAAAGACTAAGCCACCAGTGTCTACGACTAAAAATTCACGACCATTCCAGAAAGCTGGCATATAAGTGCGATCGCGTGTCACCCCCGGTTCATCATGGACAATCGCCGTTTGTTCCCCGGCGAGTCGATTAACCAGGGTGGATTTGCCCACATTTGGGCGTCCGATAATTGCAACAATTGGCAGTGCCATAAAACCAGGGTAAGTGAGAGACGTAGTATATCATGTCCCTACATTTTACTCACTTTAAACTGGAAGTTTTAATTTAATTTTCCAATCAAGGCGATGTCAAAGAAACCTCTCCCTGGTTTTACTAGGTAAAAACATCCCTCTTTAAGTCTGAGAGGGGAAGACTTGAACTAAAGTTCAAGGCAGGGAGAGGTTTATAGAATTCACCTTAGTTAAAAAAATAAAAAAGGTAGGAAGTCCTACCTTTTACCCAAAAAAAGCATTTTGTAACCAAATACCATGTTCAATATCACATAAGCTTTTGACGAATCTATTGCAAAACTATGACGAGGGTATGACACTTAATTTTTAGTTGACTTGGCGATTACTCCCAGTTGCAACCCAGGCGGATAGCTACCTTCTTCTTTGATCCGCTTGATTTCGGCATCCGTTATTGGCAAATTTAATTTTTGTGCCAACGATCGCACAATATCACCCCGGTCAATTACGCCAGCTACAGCGCCAGCAGGAGAAAGTACGGTAATTTGAGGTAACTGTTCATTTTCCAGCTTGTTAATGACCTCAGCTATCGTTGTTGCTTCCGCTACAGTTGGTATTGCTGTCAGAGGATGCACAATGCTGTGTAAGGTTTGGGTTTCCCATTCACTTCTTTGGGTTACACGAAAATCATCAATGGAAACTAGACCCCGGTAACGTCCATCAGAAGCCGCAAAATAAACCTGTGAGGGCGCGGTTTCCAACAAGTATAAATCGGCAAAGGAACGTAGAGTCTGGTCAGCATCGACAACCCGAAAGTCACGAGTCATGGCATCAGCCGCTACTACCTTCAGTAGGCTTTCTTGCAATGTCGTCACGTTGTCATAGGTGCTAGCGTTGCGGACTGCAAACCAACCTAACAGCGCAATCCATAAACCAAGTGCTAACTCCCTTGTCAAGAAATCTACAACAAATCCGAGAGCGATCGCACCATAACCCAAAATTTGCCCAGCCTTTGCAGCCCAATGTACGGCTTGAAAACGATTACCTGTTATTTGCCAAAGTGCTGCTTTTAACACTTGCCCCCCATCTAGAGGTAGGCCAGGAATCATGTTAAATAGCGCCACTACCAAGTTAATTCTCGCTAAATCTCCGAGCATAACACTGACTGGGCTAGTATTAGGGATTACAGCACCTCCCACACTTAGCAGGAAAAATAGTCCGATACTCACCAAAGGCCCAGCGATCGCTACTTGAAAGGCTTTGAAAGGAGTTTTAGATTCTTCTTCAATCGCAGCAATCCCGCCAAACAGAAACAGAGTAATTGAATTAACTTTAATGCCTTGCGATCGCGCTACCAAGCTGTGACCTAACTCATGTAACAACACCGAACTAAATAGCAGCAGTGCCATTACTATTCCAGCACTCCAAGCTATAACAGTCCCCCATTCCTGGTAAGCTACCCCAAAGTTGAGGGTTGCCAACCCTAAAATCACAAACCATAACGGGTCTAAAAATAGGGGAATTCCAAATAAAGACCCAATTTTCCAATTTGTTTGCATTACATTGTCCTAAAACTAGATATTGCTAGTAGTTTCTATATTAAGCATATTTATTACAAGTTTGACCTTCTTAGTTTTATTCATCTTAAAAGTGTCTTTTGCTTTTATATTGTCAATGATAGTCGTAATTATTGATATTATTACTGCCATAGCAATCCGATTTGATTTATGAAAAATTCTCAGGCATCAAAAACTTTAGGTGGTGCGTTAGCCTACGGCGTAACACACCCTACGTGTATTTCAAAAATCAAATATGAGTCCTATAGGAGCAACATTAGGAATCAGCACAGTGACTCTATTTATGTTGTGTCGTGAGTTGGAAGTAGTAATTAATGTAAAATAGTTTATTAGCCAATACAAATTGAGGAATGATGTCGGATTTAAGAGCGGAATTAACAGAAATATTGGATGAGGCAGAATGGGAGTGGCTAATTCCTCATGTACAACGAGATGCAGTAATTTTGGTGGCACCTGAGTTAAACTTGCTGGATGTTGGAGTAGCGATCGCCAGTGATGACATTCCATCAGTGCAACAGTGGATTGATGAGCAATTAGTTACCAAACCCACGATAGTACAGGTGGGAGAATGGAATGGTCAACGCGACAAACGATTTCATACCCTCATTGTCCAGCCTTACGTTCTGGTGAAAGAATCCGTTCCATCAGGTGATTGACGACGCGCCAATAATATGTAGCGTTCGCGGAGCGATTCAACGCTTTGTGGCTGCACATCTTGGATAAATAATCCCAAATTGACTAATAAGATTTATCCATCTGGGAACTATAATTGTTACGATAATTTCAGATTAGATGTTGAAACCTTGATCCAATCTGAAACCTTAGAACTATTAGAATGGCATCGCCTCTGCCAGCACCTTGCTACCTTTGCGGCAACTAAGCTGGGGACGACAGCTGCGCGTCATCTGAAAATACCCGATTCTCAGACCCAAAGCGAACAGTTGTTAGAGCAAACCAAAGAAGTCTACCAACTGGAAAGTCGCCTCACCACGGGACTGTCATTTGAGGGAATTCAAGATATTGGCGATTCCTTAGAACGGGCAGAACGCAGTGGAGTTTTAACAGGGGATGAACTGTTAGCGATCGCCACCACCCTTGCTGGTGCCAGAAGTTTGCGCCGTGTTATTGACAATCAGGAAGATTTGCCTATATTGACTGATTTAGTTGCCGATTTGCGGACTTATCCAGAACTAGAACAAGAAATTCACCGATGTATTGATGAACGGGCCCAGGTAACTGACCGCGCGAGTCAAAAACTGGGAGAAATTCGCACCGATTTACGGCGATTACGCAGCCAAATTACTCAAAAGCTGCAAAATATCTTACAGGCAAAATCTGGGGCAGTTCAAGAACAGCTAATTACGCAACGGGGCGATCGCTTTGTCATCCCCGTGAAAGCACCCCAAAAAGATGCCATCCCCGGCATTGTCCACGATACCTCTACTAGTGGTGCCACGCTATACGTAGAACCTAATTCGATAGTACCTCTAGGCAACCAACTGCGGCAAATCATCAGAAGAGAGCAAGCAGAAGAAGAAGCGGTTCGCCGTGTTTTGACGGAACTTGTAGCCGCTGTCAAACCAGATTTGGAGAGATTGTTAGCGATCGCTACCACTCTGGATCTAGCGGTTGCTAGATCCCGATATAGTTACTGGCTAGGAGCAAATCCCCCGCGATTTATCCAGCGTGAAGACAGGGAAATCATCACCTTGCGGAACTTACGACATCCTCTGTTAGTATGGCAGCAACAGCACGAACAAGGACAACCAGTAGTTCCTGTAGATTTGCTGATTAGTCCGCAAATTCGGGTAGTGACCATTACCGGGCCAAATACTGGCGGGAAAACTGTAACCTTAAAAACTTTAGGGTTAGCAGCATTGATGGCCAAAGTGGGTTTATTTGTTCCCGCTCGTGAACCAGTGGAAATACCTTGGTTTGACAAAGTGCTGGCAGATATTGGCGATGAACAATCCTTACAGCAAAGTTTATCCACATTCTCTGGGCACATCCGTCGGATTAGTCGGATTTTAGAAGCATTAGAAAATGGCGAAGCAGAGGGACATGAGGAAGATTCCAATTCCCA
>CAZZZY010000372.1:0-6345 GCA_964658545.1 uncultured Acetobacteraceae bacterium
TTACCTTGCCTCAGATAGATATTCCTAGCCAATTTGATGTCTTAGTAGTCGGCGCTGGTGCTGCTGGACTATACACAGCACTGTGTCTACCAGAGTCCTTGCGAGTCGGCTTGATCACCAAAGAAACCGTTGCGTTGTCCGCCAGTGATTGGGCACAAGGTGGCATTGCCGCAGCCGTTTCCCCAGAAGATTCTCCCACGCTGCACATTGAAGATACGATCCGGGCAGGTGCAGGTTTGTGCGATCGCGCTGCTGTAGAATTTCTCGCCCAACTTGCCCCTAACTGCATTCAATCCCTAGTTGACTTGGGGGTTGCTTTTGACCGTCATGGTCAAGCCTTGGCTTTAACTTTAGAAGCTGCCCATTCTCGCAACCGCGTACTGCACGCTGCGGATACCACAGGGAGGGAAGTTACTACCACCCTCACCGCCCAAGTATTACGCCGCCAGAATATTCAAGTCATTCAGCAAGCTTTGGCTTTGAGTTTGTGGATTGAACCCGAAACTGATCGCTGTCAGGGAATAAGCCTGTTTTATCAAGGTAAAATCACATGGGTAAGGGCTGGTGCTGTGGTACTGGCAACTGGCGGTGGCGGTCAGGTCTTTGCCCAAACCACTAACCCGGCTGTGAGTACGGGTGATGGAGTAGCGATCGCATATCGGGCTGGAGCTATCCTCCGCGATTTGGAATTTGTGCAATTTCATCCCACAGCCCTTACTAAACCTGGTGCTGATCGCTTTCTCATTAGCGAAGCTGTCCGCGGCGAGGGCGCACACCTTGTCGATAACGAAGGGCGGCGTTTTGCCTTTGACTACCACCCTGCTGGCGAACTTGCACCCAGAGATGTAGTCAGTAGAGCAATTTTCAGCCATTTACAACGTACCTCTGTTGATTTAGCGACTGCCCATGTGTGGTTGGATATGCGTCCCATCCCCGCCGACAAGATTCGTCACCGCTTTCCCAACATCATCAAAGTTTGTCAGCATTGGGGCGTTGATGTCTTCCATGAACCAATTCCTGTGGCCCCTGCTGCCCATTACTGGATGGGTGGGATTGTCGCGGATCTAATGAATCGCACGAATATTAAGAGTTTGTACGCTGTGGGTGAAACAGCTAGTACCGGGGTGCATGGGGCAAATCGCCTTGCCAGTAATTCTCTACTGGAATGTATTGTGTTTGGGGCCCAGATGGGACAAATTGAACTGGAAAATATTGGGCTACCGTCAGAAATACCAGTGTTGCCATCACGAAAATTTAGTATTGATGCTAACGAGTGGCACATCCAGCAAGCACAACTAGAAACACTCAGGGAGAAGTTACCGCGTCTGGTGTGGGAAAGTGCTGGTATTTGTCGGGAGCAATCAAAATTGGAAACTGCGATCGCCACTGTTGAATCTTGGCAGCAAGATTTCGCTACCTTGCCTTTAAGTCAATTCTTGTTTGCTTTACTTCCATCAGAACCAGCTAGTTTTGATCTACCAGATTTTGAACGGCAATTGCAACTTTGGGCAGAAACCCGTAATTTATTAGATGTGGCTGATTTAATTCTCAAAAGTGCTGCTTTTAGAACCGAAAGCCGAGGTGGACACTATCGTTTAGATTATCCTCAAACAGACTCAAATTGGCAAGTTCATACTCTTGTACAAACACATCATTGGCGGAAATCTCCACTGTTGTCTTGATTGAAGTTTCCTTAACAGGCTTCCCGTAAAGGCTTTTAACTTCTACTGTCGTTGCTGCTACGCATAGTCCTCTAAAGGAAAGAATACTCCTAACGCTATCGAAGGAAACCTAAACAACTTTGGTCTTGGGGTATCTCCAAGTCAATGATGCGATGTCCAAGCCACAATCGGTTTGACCAAAATTTAATATCTAAACAATCCAAAATCGCCATCAGCGAGTGCCGCTACCATGCTGACTGTCGGGGCCACCATAATTTGGTGGGACATAAATGTCTTTTAAATTTTGAGAATTGACTTTGCGGGCGATTAAGCTGCTGTTGCTAGTAGTGCGAAAATTATTAGCGCTTGTAGTACTTAATATACCTGTACAAGCGGCGACTTTCGGTATTAGTATGTAAACACCTATACAGAATATCATAACCTTTGTGATTCGGGAGTTAGTTATCATCAATTTCAGTAAAATTACTAATTTTTCATTTCAAAGACATTCTTATTTATCACAGTATATTTACTTAGCTTTCTGGAAAAAAAATTTTAACTTGATTAAATTATTACTGATAGTTTACAAGTAATTGTTTTATCTGCTTGTAGACCAATTTTATGTTGCTGGTATTAAATAGTTGTCATACTTAAGTAATATTCTTAATCAGCCTTTTTTACATCAGTCTAAAGTTAGATATGTTGATGGATCACTGTAAGCATTTTGCTTAATTCACTATTTATTAATAAAATTTCAATACTTTTAAGTATAAACACTATGTTTACTGATTGAAGAAGGGAGTTCTTGCTGAGGGCAGAAGGTTCGCCTCAGTTGGGGATTCAAACCCCTCCTGAAAAGAAAACACCAAATTTTTAATTTGGTGGAGAGTCTTAAACCCTTGCTCCCTCTGCCTTTCCTGATTAAGCAAATTCGTAGCGATTTTTACCCAGGCGCTTTGCACGATACATTGCTGCATCTGCTTGTTTCATCAAAGTTTCACTGTCTTGACTGTTGTATGGGTAAATACTAATACCAATACTGGCAGAAACTCTGATTGTATAGCCATCCAAAACAATTGGCTTGGTAATACTGCTTAAAATTTTTTCGGCAATTTTAGCAGCTACTTGGACATTAGGAATTGCCCGTAAAATCACAGTAAATTCATCGCCACCTAAACGAGAAACTGTATCACTAGTGCGTAAAGAGTTGCTAAGTCGCCTAGCGATAGTCATCAGCAAGCGATCGCCCGTCTCGTGTCCCAGAGTATCATTTACTTGCTTAAAGCCATCTAAATCAATCAACAGCAGTCCTAGCAACAAGTTGTTCTGTTGCGCCCAATGTAACGATTCGTCAAGTTGTTCGGCGAAAAATTTGCGATTGGATAAACCGGTCAGGTGGTCGTGATACGCTAAATAACGCAAATGGTCTTCTTTGTCTCTTAATTCATTGTTAGAGCGGAACAGCTCATCAGCAGTACGTTTAAGCTGTTCTTCCATGAGCTTACGCTTAGTAATATCTCGGATAACTCCAACTAAAAAGAAATTGCCAGCTGAGTCTTTATGGAGCGATCGCTTAGTGGCAATTTTATAAGTCTGTCCATCTGCATTTGTAAATTCTTCTTCATGTTCCTGGGGTTTCTGAGTCCTAAAAACAAGATCATCCTGTTGTCGAAACACATCAGCTTCATGTTTAGGGAAAAAGTCATAGTCTGACTTTTCAATTAAGAACTGATTCGGATAACCGATAAATTGAGAATATGCCTCATTTAAAACAATCCACTGGTGTTGTTCATTTTTCACAAAAATTGGATCAGGAATCGTATTGATTACGTGGTGCAAAAACTCTTTAGAACGTTTCGACTCTTCCTGCATATGGGCAATATTACTGGTCATCCAAATGGCTGAACTGCCAAAGGTAAGCAGTGAGGGAATGAGCGGTATCCACCAACCATACAAGAAAGCAAGGTAGGTACTCAGGGTCAATATAATACAAGAAACTAGGATACTGAGGAACTCCCTAGTTGGGTGTCGTATCCGCCATGCGATCGCAGCTCCTACATAAGACCAGATAAAAATCCACAAGTCTTCCACTAAGTCAGGCCAGACCTTGATTACGGGTCGTCCTTGCAGAGCCGCTGAGATTAACTCACTAATAAAATAAGCTTGCAGTTGAATACCAGGTATAGACTTTGCCGTATCCTTAGTACCCATAAGACTGCTGGAATAGGGAATAAATACAAAATCATTGAGACTGGGTGCGGTGGAGCCAATGAGTATAATCCGATCTTTGATTAGGTTTTCTTTGACTTTACCTGCCAGTACATCTCTCATCAATACCTGGCGAAAAGGACAAAGTTCTCTAGATAAACTTTGACATTTGGGTTTGGGAAAATTGGTCAAAAGCTGGTAGCCTCTATCATCAGCTCGCACATAAGCACCATCATTAGCCTCAAAACGAGGAAACACTGTCTTACCTAATTGCAAATACTTAGGGTTACTTTTTCCTGGAGTGGGAGTAATATTTTCTGACTTTAAATACAATTCAGCTAACTTCAGGGCAAAACTTTCGTGTGGTTCATTTTTAACGTGCCAGTACAACAAGCTGCGACGTACTTCCCCATCAAGATCATACATCACGTTGTTAAAGCCCACTTGGTTGCGATTCAGCTCTGGTGCAGGTGCGACACTAAGATTTTTGTCATGTGTTAATAGTTCAATACCAATTAAGTTGGTCATTGACTTATAAGCATCACGCAGTTCTTGATTACCAGGCTCTACTGGCAAATTTCGGTAGATATCTAAGCCAATAGCACGGGGTTTGTGGACATTTAATTTTTGTAACAACTGGGCGATCTTCGTATCTGGAATCGGCCACACTTCCTTTAAATCGGCTTCATCAATCACTACGATAGTAATACGCTCTTCTGGCGGTTCATCTGGACGTAAGCGAAAAAATTGATCCAAAGCTGCCAATTCCAAAGATTGCAATAATCCGATGGAGTGCAAAAGTAGCACGCAGACTGCTACGCTGGCAGCAGTAATCAATTCTCTGTGTTTTCGACTAAGCGATTGTTTTAGTCTAAAGATTAACTTTACAAAACACTTGTCTAGCTGCTGATTCATTCCCATTACCTAGTGGGGAGAAATATTCTCTATTTCCTATAGCTATTAACTATCGGACTAACATAGCTCAAGCGAGAGCTAAATAGAGTTTCTAAGAGTTTTTTCAACTCAGCAAGGTTCTTCCAGACATTGTGGTATTTGTGATGTATTACTATACTATATTGAGGCCAATTATCTTACCAAGCGGCAACTGGGAGTTTTGTGGCTTTATCTATACCACAAATAATGACAGCCAACTGGAAACAGACTGTGCTGTATTCATGCAGTTGACCATACTCAGGACTCAGACCTGATGATAAAAATTACTTAATACTGATGTACTTGCTATATGCCCTAAACGGCAACTGCTCTACGTGGGCAAACTCCCAATACGGTTCGGTTAAGGAAAGTTATTTGTGCAGGCTAGATGGCGGACATGAGGGGGATGAGGGAGATAAGGGAGCAAAATCCCCCTCATCCTCCAAGAGCTTATCCGAACCGTGTTGGGGAAACTCCAAGTAAAACAAGTGGCGTGGCATCTGGCTTTTTGAAGGCAATTACTTGAAATACTTGAAGTCACGAGGCCCTGTATAACCCGAAACTTTCGCTAGTTCCTCTAAGTTTTGGACTCCGCTATAGCTTTTACCATTGATGATCCAAGTAGGGAAGCCTTCAATTTTTGCGGCTTTACACAGTTCTGTTTGAGCTTTGAGTCCATCGGGAGCGCACTCCACTTTAACATCATTGTTGATTATTTCCTCCGCTTCTTTACCAAAAAGCAGCTTTTGTTCATGACAATGAGGACACCAGTAAGCAGTGTACTCCTTCGCGCCTGCCTTCGCCAGATGGCGTGCTAAGGCTATTTCTGCTTCACCAGAAGTAGTGGTAACTTTCCAACCGAAGGCAGGGTTAGGGTTTTCCTTGGGAGTAAAGTTAATTTGTGCGGGTTGTCCAGGAGTTCCACGTGTAACATCTGATTGATTCACGCCAGCATAGATGCCTAAAGTGCCAATCAGTGTTACCATCCCCACAATTAGGGCGGTAAAGAAGATTTGTCCAATATCCTCCCAAGTTCGGCCGATAATTGTCAGTACCAAAAGACTTAAAGAGAACAAAGCAGAACCAATACAGTAAGGACAAATAGCCTTGATTTGAAATGCTAGCAGGTACATTAAGTAGCCGCTAAAGACAGACATAGCGATCGCACCCACCAACAACAGCCACCACGTCCAATTTTCTAATTGTTTGCGGCTATTGTTTTCCCCTGAGTTGAATACTAAGGGAGCCAAAGCAAATATCACCATACCGGTATATGCCAAAAACCCAAACAAAGCTAATGGCTGACCAAAAACCGTTGCCCAAGCACTGGAAAGTACATCATTACAGCCTTTAGCACCAGCCTGTGCCACACAAGCTGCACTGCCTCCTGTTAACTTTTCTATGGTGAGATAACCTGTTGTCAGGGCACCACATCCAGCGATCGCGGCAATTAATGGACGTGACCATTTATGAATCCAAGGAGTAGAACGGCGGCGAATCATAAACTGCTATTGGTTAATGGGCATTGGGAATTGGGAATTGG
>CAZZZY010000373.1:0-6336 GCA_964658545.1 uncultured Acetobacteraceae bacterium
CCCCTCTCCAAACCTCTCCCCGTTGGCGTTAGCCTGCCGTTAGGCAAGCGGAGAGCGGAGAGAGGCTTTGAAACCTTTTCTCACATTACGTTGCCAAAGCCACTGCCACGGACAACGAACCCCGAAGCGGGGAGAGGTTTGGAAACCTTTTCTCACCCACTCACCGAATGGCACATAATTAATTACAAGTGGTGTTAGTAGTAGTGCTACCAGTAACAGCAAGACGCTGACACAGAGCATTGAAGGTAGTACTTTTAGAGGCAATTGTAGTAGTCATTTCCACTAGTGGGGATTGGCGATGGCCTAAAGTACCAGTGAAAGTGCTTTCTGTTGTTTTGGATTGACCTGCAATATTAGCGTCGCTAGCATAGACAGTTTGAGTAAAGTCAATATCTGACCGATAAACTCGAATTCCCAAAATGTAACCATCGATTGGTAGACCTGTTGTGGTATCAATTGGGGTACTTCCTGTTACTACAATTTTCACAGCCTGAATGTAAAATAAGTTGCTTGTACAGTTTGGGGCATTAATAGTTAGGTTGTTGTTTGCATCTTTTGTCACGCAATATAACGATGTTGATGATGTAGGAACTGGCATATTTGTAGTGTTAAGTAAATTGCCAGCTAATGTTCCATTGGGTGTAATAGTGGTGCTAGGGATTGTCACTGCTCCTGTTTTTAAACCGTCAATGAAAGTTCTGGCAGCTTGTGTACCTTGTTCTACCCGTTTTGATTGGACGCGAGTTGCTGTTGCAATCACCAGAGGAGGTGCGATCGCAGCCAGTGCAATAGCAACTATGATTATTGCTACCAGTGACTCAATGATCGTAAAACCAGTTTCATCAGACGGGTGACTTATTTGCTGTTGTTTGCACTTAATCATAGTTACTAAACAGTTTTTGACATTTTATGATGAGCAGCTAGTAGGACGTTGAGTGCTATCGACGACATTAGTACTATCTGAGGCTTTTTTGGCACACAACAACGTTTGCATCCATGTATCATCTTGAGCCGCTTCCCGGAAGTACTCATTGGGTTTGTTATTTGGCGTTATCGCTAACTTTTGCGAAAATGCGTCTGGTGATTGCGATAGCAAGGCGACATCATAACCCCATTGTCTGTTGGGAGCCAGATAAAAAGGTACTTGACCATTGCTATTAGCGATCGGATATGCTGCTAAAGATGTGTTATTTAAGTATGCTACAAATGGTGCAGTAGCATAGGCACTACGGGTTCTTTGGATAAAAGAGCCGTTAATTGTAGCTGCAATGGCATCGCTTAAGGCACCAGTTGGGTTCCAATTTTCCAGGAGGCGGACAAAGTTGTGTAAACCACCATTATCTTCTAGAGGACGAGCCGGGGTGTCTCCCCCTGCTGCGGCTAAGTTAAAGGTGGTAGCTGTTGCTTGTTGCAGCCAATAAGAATTTTGTGTATTACCAGGGCCTATTCTGCTAGTTGAAGTTGGTGATGCATTTCCATCGTCGAAAGCTGCTTGAATTTGTAAAACTGGGGATAATATTGGTTGGTCAGTAGCTGCTGCGCCTAGAGTCACCTTTAGCGGTAAAGTATCGTCATTAGCTTCATAAGTATCACCAGGCTTAGTTGTTCGGAACCATAGACCATTATTGTTAGGATCTGGTCTAGTATTTGGATCGCTTGTAAAAGCATATATTGGAAAATCTTTTATTAGTCCAGCCTTGATACCTAAAATAATAGGTTGACTATTATTTAATAGCACATTACCAGTCGTACTATCACGCTTGAAAGCAACACGACGAGGATACCTCTGATAGTTAGGATTTACTGGTAATTGAGCTGATGTACCTGCTTTATAGGTAGTAAGAGAAAAAGGCAGTCCAATAGCAGATGAGGCTGTAACTAAAGGAGCGATAACCCAATCATTAATTGGATCAGTGCAAACTGAAACAGGCAGTTTTGGACAGTACTCCATTAAATACTCTGGAACAGTAGCTGTACTGGTGTGTTTCCTTCGTTGGATGGGTGTAACTAAGTTATTGAGGTAAGAACTTTGTGTGCTGGTGGAACTGGGATAACCACTGCTAGGGTCGTACCAAGTAGCATTGATGACATTGGCGTTGTTGGTAGTAACTACAACATTATTACTATCGAGAAAAGCAAACCCATTTTTTTGAAATGCTGTAATAGAAGTGTTATCCCCCAAGTTATTATTCAGGTCATAGTCTCCATCACTGCGGTAGCCCGTCACATAGCTATTAGAAAGAAGTGTGATCGCATCGGATAACACGCTGGCAGGTCGCCATGCGTCCCCAGTAGTACAATTTGGTAGTCTAGAGTCACCAGTACGACAAGCAAAGTTTGGATTCAGGTCTGATGCAACGCGAGAGTAAAAATTGCTCCAATCACTAGCAAGAGCTGTATTAAACTCTTGCTGTGTATGTTTATTAAAGTCGCCTTGAATATATACAGGCAAGTTAGAAGCTAGAACCAAGCCTTTTTCTGCATCTCTGTAAGCCTGAACACGCCAGAGTGGGTTGCCATTGATCAACATGATGGCGTTGGGACGGCGAGTTGGATCAAGTTTATAATCTACAGGGCTTTGTGATTGTTGAGTAGCTTGTTTTGCTTGTATTTGTGTCGCTGTATCTGTTGCTGCAATTCCAGCAGGATAACTCAAATCCGGCAGTGCATCATCACGAGTAGCGTAAATAATACCGCTATTGGGAATTAAGTATTCTTGTGGTGTTGCTGTACCATAAGTTGTTGTCCGCAACTTATTAATGTCTAATACAGTGGCGCGAATTTCCAGAGGTTGGCGGGTTTCTTTGGCGAGTTCATAGTCTGGAGCCGACGAACTAGTAGATGGATTTGGTACGTTTGCGAATGTCCCAGCTGCATTAATAGTACAGGGAAATTGAAAGTAACAAAGCGTTGATGTCCCAGTTCCATTTCCATTTACACCATCAGCGTTGGTGAAAGTTTCTACACCAGCTGTTGAGACATCTTTATGAATTGCCTTAATCTGTCTGGCATCTAAAAAAGCAGTTTCGTAAATTGCGCCGTGAGGAATGACGCTAGTAGTTGGAGAGCCGATACTACCATCTAATATTTGGATGGCACAAACAGAAGCATCAATAGCAGACTGCTCTGATATTGTGAGTGTCCCAGAGGCAGCGACTAGCCCCATAGCGGCGTTCAGTGTTGGATTTACCAAGCGCCCATTAGCATACATTAAATTAGCTTGGTATTTTAGTAAAGCTAAATAGTCAGAAACACCCTTTGTTGGAGCTGCGTAGACAATACCATTATGGGAGTTACCAGTCGCATTGCCGTTATATGGAAGGGCTACAAGGTTCTTAGCTGTAGCGCTATTTGTAGGGTCATAGAAGCTACTTATACAAGCAATCGGTTTAGGGCTTGTTGCACTGTAGCCACTCGCTTGGTAGTGATAAACTGCTGTAGCCCGCATCCGTAAATACGGCGTATTAGTAGTATTTGGTAAATATACTAAATTAGAGTTGTAAGTATCTGGATTAATGCCACCAGCAAGAGTATTAGGCACGGGCATCATATCTGACCAAATTCTATTTGTAACCGCCGCTGCCGCATTCAAAGCAGCTTGGGTGCTACTAACAGTAAAAGCTGGAGGCAAATAAATTCCTGCACCAGTGACTACCCGCAAGCCACCCACAGGAGCATCGGGAGTTGTTGGTACTGTAGCAGCTGCTGATTCCCAGTCTCCATCTCGGCTAACAGTTCCTAAATCAGCCAATTGCTGTACACCACTGCTGCGAGTGCGAGTTCCACTTCCGCTATCCCAGTTAACATTTGTAATATTTTGGGTATCTGTGGTAGCATTTGAACCAATAAATGTTGTTCCGTTCCACCACAATGCAGGTAGGTTATTGCCAAGCGAAACGCGATCGCCAACGTATTGTTCTGTACCTAATGTTTGTTGCTGAATTGGTTGTGTAGCACTAGGTAGCAGCTTAGAATTACTAATGTTAAGTGTTAAATTGGAATAATTAGTTTTAGTTTGACCATCACTAGCAAGAAAGGGATAAACCCAAGTATCTGGTGGACGCAGTGAGTTACCACTTCCTTGTAAGACTGTACTCGTCGTATAATCTATACTAGTCGTAGGATTTTTGATTGCATCTCCACCAAAACCAACTTCACCATAAGGTACACGGCGGGTAAGTTGTTGAAAGTAAAGTACTAACTGGTTATTACGAACACTGGATTGTTGCGCTGCACTGGCTGTAGCTGTAGTTAAATTTAATAGTTGTAGTTGCTGTGTAATGGCATCTTGAACTTGCTGTGGATCAGTAGATGCAGCGTTAGCCATCTGTGCTTGCACCAAAAGATTGATGCGCTGTGCATAAGCTAGGCTATTGTAGGCAATATTATTTGGTTGGTCAGTGACTGATTTGTTAGCTTGAACATTAATATTTGAATTAGTATTAGGAGCAACTCCTTGCCCTTGGAATAAATGCACTACAGTACTGTTACTTGCATCACCAGTGGCAGTAAAACCACCCGCCCCTAAATTACCTCCTACAACAATTTTGGCATTGTCCTCAGTGTAGAAACAGGAATTTTGACTACTAACCTGATATAGTGTGATAGTACTATTACCGCTACCAGTCAGGAAGTTACTATTAGTCAAGATCCGTCCATTTAGGTTAAATTGGGTACCTGGGGTAAGTTCTATATCATCGTTATAAACCACCGCATTGTTAACTAGCGGTAGTTGTACACGGTCTTGTTCATATTCTAAACCTGAAAAACCTTTATTCCCTACAAAAGCTTCGTAATTGGCTGCATTAGTACCTGTTGGTATGTTATTGTTAGTGATCGGAACATTAGCAGTGTAGACAAAAAAGCTTTTTTGAAGCTGACTAGCAATACTAACCCAGCCCGTACTCCCCACTAAAGTTGCACTTGTTCCCAAATTATTTTTACAACCACTGCTTATACTACCAGCAGTCATGGGTGGAGTTCTTGCCTCTAGAGGGTTTCTAGGGCGGCTGTATGTGCCATTAGTTATAGGCGGAGTTCGGAAGTAAATTCCATAAAGAGTATAGCTGTCAAATTTACCATTGTTATTTGTATCAATGGGGAACATCCAGGCAGTTGGCAAATCTGTTGGCTGACTTTCTCCGGTTGGTACAGTTGCATAAGCATAATGCAGTGTTAATGGAGTTTCATCTCCCAAAGTATATTCAGTCAAATTAGTACTTAAGGTACTCTCTAAAACTGCATCTGAAGGTACGGATCGTGGCAGTCGGCTGTCGGCAAATAGCTTGTCTAATTTTGCTCTAGCTCTGTCAAGGGCTGGTGCTGCGGCGTTCAGTACAGCCTCATTTACTCGGACATTACTGGCATTTTTAGAGCGTTCAAAAGACCGAAATAAAATGGCTGCGGTCAATAATACAACTACTATTAATACCATTGCCACTGTGGGCAACAAAAAACCAGCATTTTCCGCTCCACGCCTTTTTTCAATACCAAAAATAGCCCGTAGAAGCCAAATTATTTGCTTGTTAATTGCAGATAATAACTGCTTACTAATTCGTCTAAAGGTTTTTTGTATTACCTTGACTGGCTCACGTTTTCGAGACATAGCTGCTTCCCTATCATTTGTAGCGGATTTTTTATTTGTTCAAAGTCTAAAATTATGCCTAGAAGTATCTTGTAGGCATAAAATTGAGTTTGTATTTGTGTAACTAATGCATATGGTTTTATTAACTTCTAAATAACGTAACTATCACAAAAGACGATTTAATAAAGTTATATCACTCATGAATTGTTCATTTTATCCGGTAAATACTGATTTCTGGAAAATTATTTAATTCAAGTTCGATAAAGAGTAAGAGCATAACTTCACAGTAAAATTGCGGAAATGTATTTTATCGAAAGTCAAATTGTATGAAGATGTTGTTAACAGAGTAAACTTATAATACCCATCTGTTAAAGAAAAGATATCAGTTGTGGTCAAATAATCAGATGTTCTGTTTAGCTGCAACGAATGTTGCCCTACATCCGATCCGTAGGGCAAAAAGCTGGTCATATAGCGGTTGTCAATTGCATGGAATACAGACCTAACCCCCAGCCCCTTCCCTACAAGGGAAGGGGAGCAAGATTCATGTCAAGTCAACAATGCCTGGGTAAACCAAGTTTTAGAATCTTTCTCTCTGTGTCGCGCCAGTTGCTACAAGTCGGGGAACCCGCCCAACGCACTGGCTTCTCTGTGCCTCTGCGGTTCGTTATTTTACCCTCCAAAGTTAGCTTGACAGACTACTAAACCGCGTCCATCTTGAAAACTGTAGTTCTTTCCGTATGAAAAGAAAAAAC
>CAZZZY010000374.1:0-6331 GCA_964658545.1 uncultured Acetobacteraceae bacterium
ATCAACCCTATGTTCTGCCGGGGGCTGGTGCGGCTACTCCCAGCAGCACCTCCGTCAAGACAACGTCGCCAGCTGCAAGAGGGCTTCCGTCCTCTGCAGGTAAGGACACAGAAGCAAAACTCATGGCAAAGACAGTCACTAAAACAGCTTTAGATAAATCAGAAGATTTCATGCTTATTGTTCCTTTTTTATTCTATATCTCTGGGGTTGATTGATTTTCAAAACCGATATCCTTGACTCAATCCACGGGTTTATGTAATTTTTTACAAAATGAATTGAGGAGTCTTCCACCTAGCTTATTTTGGGAACATTGAAATGATTTTCAGATGACAGAACAACTTCCTATTCGTTAGATTTACAGGAATTATTAGTGATTTGGATATAAATAAACTCCCAATTTGAAGCATTCAGATGCTGCCAGCAGTTCAGACTGTATTAAGAATACTCTCTAAGCCTATTTCACCTGATAATTTATAACTTCATACTCCAGATGTGTTCTTACTTTAGACTTCAGGAATATTTTTATTCTATTTTCGATGGGTGTGAGTTACTTGACCACAGGTGATACTACCTTTGCCGCACTTTGTTCATGGGCTTGCATTTCCAGCAATTGGGGAATTGTCACAAATCGATAGCCTTGGGCTTTCAGACCTGCAATCATTTCTGGTAAAGCCTTGACAGATTTGGAACGGTTGCCACCACCATCGTGCAACAGTACAATTGCACCTGGTTTTGCATACTTCAGCACATTTTTAACCAGCATTGGCACTTGAGGCGAACGACGTTCAGCGTCTCCTGACTCTTCTGACCACATCATGACAGCATACTTTTTATTTTTGGCGTATTGGGCTAGTCCATTATTCAGAAAGCCGCCAGGGGGTCGGAACAGAGTAGTTTTCTCTCCTGTCGTCTTGTAAATAATATCTGCTGTGCGGTCAATTTCACTGGCCGCAGTTGCTCCATCCATTTGAAAATACCAATGATGCCATGTATGATTACCAATTACGTGACCATCAGCAGCCACTTGCTTGGCAATCTGGGGAAAGTATTTCACCATTTGTCCCACCATGAAGAATGTGGCCTTGATATTATTTTTCTTCAAAATTTCTAAAACCTGTGCCGTATTTTTGGGGCCAGGACCATCATCAAAAGTTAGGGCGATGACTTTCTCATTTGATTTTAGTTTCCCCTGATAAACGATTGTTCCCTGAGAGGACTTTGGCAATTCATTCATCTCAACTGTAGCAGAGGTGATAGAATCTCCAGATGAACTCATTACCCTACCTAAAGTCGTTTTAGCACTCTCATCTTTTGGCTTTTGAATTCCCAACAGACGGTCAAGTTTAGTTGTACCTACAAGCAGACTGATACCCACACTACCTATACCAGCAAGTAATGTAATAGTTACTACCTTTAGTAATGGTGGTAATTTCCGATTAGACACATTAAATCTCCTTAAATATTAGTCATTGGGTATTGGGCAAAAAGTTCTGTTAGCAGTAGCGGGGCGTTTAGCCCGTTCTGAGTAAAGAAGTGAGATTCCCAGCTCAGGAATCAGGACTCAGCACTAGACGATCAAAACTCCCTACTCCCCTCTTACATAACTCGTACTTTGTTGTAAATTAATATATCTGCTGCTAAAAGAAAAAAGAATAAAATAAATACCCAGGACTTACGCACTGTACAAATTGCTCATGGTATGTATTCACGAAAATAGGTCGTTTCAGGCTTTGATTAATCGTTCTTTGATGGGACACAAACCCGCGCTATGGAGGGCACAGCACTGCTGTGCCCCTACGACATATCTGGTTTTTCAAAAAAAAACATATTTTGTATTTCGTGTCAATGCGTAAGTCCTAATACCTTGAAATATAAAGCTCAGGGAAGTCCCAATTTAATTTGGACTAATTCGCCACCTACGTACCAAAGTGCCTGCCATTAAAAGACTGGATAAAATAATACCCACTGGATTTAACCTGCCAATAAAAGTAGCGATGATGGCAGTATAACCGTAACTAGAAAAAATGCTAGGGCGGAATTGACCAATAGGGCTGAGGACTTCACACCACCAGCTAAACCTGCTAATTCACGGCTAATTAGGAGAGTTAGCCAAATTATGCATAAGCATAGCACTTTGATTTTTTTTGGCTGACTTCGGCAATTCTTAGAGACGCAGTTCGCGTTCGCTCAGTACAAGTCGCTCAATGCAAGAAGCTCGCTTCGGCAAGCTCAGGGCATCGCTGTTACCATCGTAGACATCGCTCTATATTCCAGCATACACCGCAGCTTTGGAACTCGCACCAATTACCCGCACGCTAAAACCAAAAAACGTTTGCCGCAGCGGGGTTCGAGTTGAATTAGCATAGATACAGCAGTTTTCTTTTGCATGAATATCCCTTTGCACTTACTTTGTTACCTAGTGCGTTTAAAAATGCTACGATTTCACTCAAAACTGTACTAAGATTTACTCTTATCGGCTTCTTTCTGCGCCGCCTCACTATATTTCTTATATAGTTGAGTCCGAATTTTAGCTTCCTGATAACGGCTGTGATTTTGTGGCACCGTACCCATTAAATCTGAAGCCCGTTGCCACTTAGCAGCGATTTCTAACCACTGAGTTGAGGTTGTGGCTGTTTTACCAGATACAGAAGCAAGATTTGCAATTCGCACAGATATTGCAAATGGGTCATCAGATGGCTCATCAAGGCTATTGTTAGGAAGATGAGATGGTATTTTGGCTTGCCTATTGTTAGTATTTTCTGTAATTAAAGATTTGGAAGTTTCTAGTTGAATTAGGTTTTTCAGTTTATTACCTAACTGGGCATAAACAACCCAACTAAGCAACAACAGTGAGCATAAACCAACTGCTGTCAATATCTTGGTTTGATGTGGATTATTATGTTTTTCTTTGTTAAGAAGTACCAAAGGACGGGAGACTTGAGTTTTAGGGAAATTGGGCTTTCCTAATTCAGCTTGAGCTTCTGTGAAATCTTTAATTAGTTGTTTTACAATATTAGGCTGAATCAATGTGATTTGCTGTGACCAAAGTAATTGGTTGTCGCGATCGCTATCTATTTCTTTTAACCACAGTAATTGTTGTTCCCGAACAATCCGACTGTTGATATTGACTCGGCGAATGTGACGCGGAGCAATAGACTCAAGAATTTGCTGGATTTGTTCTACGAGGGGAGATTGCTCAAGTTGCTCGATCCTAGCCGCCTCGCACAGAAGTTGTAAGACACCATCAGAAAAAATGGCTCTAGTTCTGACACCAGACTTCGCTAGTTTTTCGTTTAATAGCTGAATAATCGCAGCAACGCTACCTTGGTGAGCTTGCCAACCGATATCGTTTATCCGGTCTACCATCTGAGGTTTCGTGATAACTCTTCCACCCTGACTGATTAACGTACTCATTAATTTAGGGACTCTTTTCTACTGACCTTGATCTTGTCTTCGATTTTACGAGTAAAAAGATGAGTTGCCAAATAAAATCATAAAAGTAGAGCCTTCCTTCTCGGTTCGGCAAGGATGCTCGCCCAAGCTCAGTTAATCAGACACTCCCACGGCTTAAAATAATTCGTAATGACGCTCTCTACGAGACGCTCTTGCTAGCGCTTCTCTGTAAGAGTACGCGGACTCCCTTTTCGCGTCGAACGCGAACAGCGTCTCGGAGAGAAGACAGTAATTCGTAATTAAAAGCGTAGGATTCTTGAATTGAAACTGCGCTTTTAGGGTAACGCCCATGTTGGCGGACAAGCTACCTGTTTGACATGGTACACGATCGCCTTTAGTTAGGTTGAGATCGGTGAAGTACCCACCAGAAGCGATCGCTCTCTCTATCAGTATTATCTCAAAGACTTTAGCTAATATTTCTGAAACTATCATCCGCTCAGATATAATTCTCGCTTTTTTTGCTATTTTGTCAGAATGGCAAGACTATTTAGTACAGCGATCGCTACATTAGAAGATATATAAATAAAAATCAACAATGATTTTTATTCGTTCGCAGTTCACACAAAACCATGAGTGCAAGTACCATTATTTCCGAAAATCCCTTACTCCAAGGTGTTGGCTTACCTCCCTTTGCAGAGATTAAACCAGAACGAGTAGTACCAGCCTTCAATCAGTTGTTGGCAGAACTTGACCAGCAGCTTGCCACCCTAGAGGCTAATGTAGAGCCTACTTGGAGTGGTTTAGTAGAACCCTTAGAAAAGCTTACAGAACGGCTTACCTGGAGTTGGGGGGTGGTGAATCATTTAATGGGTGTTAAAAACAGCCCGGAACTGCGCGAAGCTCATGAAATCGTACAGCCACTAGTCGTACAATTTATCAATAAGCTCGGTCAAAGCCAACCCATCTACAATGCTTTTAAAGCACTCCACAGCAGTGATAATTGGGCAACTTTAGAATTAGCCCAACGGCGGATTGTAGAAGCCGCCATTCGGGATGCAGAACTTTCTGGTGTTGGCTTAGAAGGAGAGGCAAGAGAGCGTTTTAACGCCATACAAATGGAGTTAGCAGAACTTTCTTCCAAATTTTCTAACCATGTACTTGATGCCACGAAAGCCTTCAGCTTAACCCTAACAACACAAGCGGAAATTGACGGTTTACCACCAAGCTTAGTGAGTCTAGCAGCTCAAGTTGCTCGTGCAGCCGGCGAAAACAATGCTACACCAGAAAATGGCCCCTGGCGGATTACTTTAGACTTCCCCAGCTATGGCCCTTTCATGCAGCACAGCACCCGTCGAGATTTGCGTGAAAAGCTCTATAAAGCTCATATTACCCGCGCTTCTGCCGGCGATTTGGATAACAACCCCTTAATTGAGCGCATTTTGAAGTTGCGCCAAGAACTCGCAGATATACTAGGCTTTAAAAGTTTTGCCCAATTGAGCCTCGCCAGTAAAATGGCTCCCAATGTTGAGGCAGTCAACGCCCTATTAGAAGAACTACGCCGCGCTAGTTATGATGCTGCTGTCAAAGACTTGGTAGAACTCAAAGCTTTTGCAGCAGCACAGGGAGCAGCAGAAGCCGAGGATTTAAAACATTGGGATATCAGCTTTTGGGCAGAACGCCAACGAGAAGCAAAATTTGCCTTTACTGCTGAAGAATTGCGTCCTTACTTCCCTCTTCCCCAAGTTTTAGACGGCTTATTTGGACTAGTCAAGCGGCTGTTTGGCGTTACTGTCACCTCTGCCGATGGTCAAGCCCCAGTATGGCATGAGGATGTCCGTTATTTCCAAATTGCTGACGAAACTGGTTCTCCCATAGCCTACTTCTACTTAGACCCCTACAGCCGTCCAGCCGAGAAACGCGGTGGTGCTTGGATGGATGTGTGCATCAATCGGGGCAAAATCACTGAAAATGGTGGCACTGCCATCCGCTTACCAGTAGCTTATTTGGTGTGTAATCAAAGTCCTCCCGTAGATGGCAAACCTAGTTTGATGACCTTCTATGAAGTGGAGACTTTGTTCCACGAATTTGGTCATGGATTGCACCATCTGCTTACTAAGGTTGACTATCCCGGAGCCGCAGGCATCAATAATGTGGAGTGGGATGCAGTGGAATTGCCTAGTCAGTTTATGGAAAACTGGTGCTATGAGCGACCCACTTTGTTTGGTATGGCGAAGCATTATAAAACTAGTGAAGCCCTACCGGAGCATTATTATCAAAAGCTGCTAGCGGCGCGCAATTATATGAGTGGTACTGCTATGTTGCGCCAGATCCACCTGAGCAGTCTTGATTTAGAACTACACTACCGCTATCACCCTGGCAGTAATGAAACTCCATCAGATGTGCGTCATCGCATAGCCAAGACTACTACAGTTTTACAGCCACTTCCAGAAGATTCTATTTTATGTGCTTTTGGACATATTTTTGAAGGTGGTTATGCAGCAGGCTACTACAGTTACAAGTGGGCTGAGGTACTGAGTGCTGATGCTTTTGCCGCTTTTGAAGAAGCTGGTCTAGAAGATGAAGAAGCTATAAAAGCTACAGGTCGGCGTTATCGAGATACAGTGTTAGCGCTTGGTGGTGGTCAGCATCCAATGGAGGTGTTTAAAACTTTCCGGGGTCGTGAACCAAGTACGATCGCTTTGCTCAGGCACAATGGTTTAGTCAGTGCTGCTATAAATTAAACCTGAGTTCGATATCAGCTAGAAGCCTTTGCCGTAGCGAGTTAGAGCCTGAAACCCTGATTTTTTCGTTGATCTGACTTTTCACGGTATCTGGAAAACCTCTCTTCTATTTCTCTCTCCTTAAAGGAGAGAGACTTTGAATTTTCAGTATTAATAAGCATTTGAGACGATACTCCTAGTTACCTTCAAGCGATCGC
>CAZZZY010000375.1:0-6323 GCA_964658545.1 uncultured Acetobacteraceae bacterium
GGAGTAAATAAATTTTCACCATCTCCATCTCTCCCTTTTATCTGTAGTAAAACAATTGGTGCACCAGAACTTGTCAATAATTCTTTTTCTTTGGCGTTGACAGGACAATATTGTTCTATTATCTCAATATCTCGCGCCATTAAAGCAAATGGTTTGTGATAGCGTTTTTTGCGCTGACGCAGTTTTTGTACAGCAGTTTCTTGAGTTGCATCACAAGCCAGATGAATACCACCTAACCCTTTAATTGCGACAATTTCACCCTTTTGCAACAAGGTACAAACGGCATCAACATCATCCATCATCGAAAACATGGAAGCAGTAACCGATTTACCATCAGCGCGTTCTAACCAAGCTGTGGGGCCGCAAACATGGCAAGCTACAGGTTGGGCGTGAAAACGGCGGTTTTCAACATCGTAGTATTCCTTTGTACATTCGGGACATATAGCAAACGCAGACATACTGGTATTGCATCTGTCATAAGGAATGGTACGAATAATACTCAGGCGAGGGCCGCAATGAGTGCAGTTAGTAAAGGGGTAGCGATAAAAGCGGCTAAAGGGGTCGAATATTTCTTTTTGACACTGTGGACAAGTCGCTGCATCAGGGGTAATTTCTGTTTTAATACCATTACTGACGCTAGTAGAAATCACAAAATTATTAAAGTTAAGTTTACCTTTATAAGCAGTTATAGTTAGTTGATTAATTTTCGCCAATGGTGGACATTCTGTTTGCAATCTGGCAACAAATTTGGTTATTGCTTCCTCACTACCAGATACCCGAATTAATACACCTTCACCATCATTACAAACATCTCCACGCAAACCGCAGTCTTTAGCCAGACGATATACAGTAGGGCGAAATCCAACTCCTTGAACAGTACCCCGAATTCTAATTTCTTCAATCGGCATAGGGACTTCCAAATAAAAAACTGACGAAAAAAACTCTCTTCTCCTCATTCCTCTGTGTTCTCTGTGCCTCTGTGGTTCGTTTATTTCTTGGAAGTCGCATAATTAAACTGCCACAGCAAAATCCGGTTATTTCCAGAATCAGCTATTACTGCCGTATTCCCACAAATTTTTATTCCGTAACACCAATTTAAGCTATCTCGTTTAGGTAGTCCAAAATTCCGATTTTCACCTTTACTTTGAAAATTTATTTGTCCTGCCAACCCATCTGCCATTACACCTTGCAGTGATAAAATTGATTCTGGCTTTCTCCATCCTAATAAACGAGAATTAGCAGTATCTGCAACTACTAACCAATCGCCAGCCACCGTCACACCATAAGGCATACTTAAACTACTAGCGCTAGGATAATAAACTCCTTGATTCATTTCCACAAAATCAAAGCTTTTTTGTCCTAAAACCACCGCACAAGGGGTATTATTTTCTGTGGGTATTCCCTGCCAAATCATTACCCGGTGATTACCTGCATCGCTGACAACCAAATTTTCTCCCCAAAAGGTAATATCGTGACACCAACGCATACTGGCTGCGGTTGGAGAACCACCGCCGTTTTCGTTGCGAGATATCATATCCGGTTGTCCCAAAACTAAATCAGCCGGTTGACCATTTTCTGTTGGTAATTGATGCCAAATTAATAGCCTTCGATTACCAGTGTCAGCAATAAATAGCTGTCCTTGATGATAGTAAACACCATAGGGCCAGTGCATTGTATTAGCAGATGCTTGCTGATTTCCTCGATTTGGTTCATTATCAGTAAAATTAACTTGTCCTAACACCAAATCTGCTGGAATATTGCTATCTTCTGGTAAGTTTTTCCAAATCAAAACCCGATGATTCCAAGCATCTGCTACAGCTAACCCTTCGCCGCAAGCACAAATCCCTGTTGGTACACTTAAGGTTGCCTTTCCCGGTGTAGTTTTAGCATTTTGTCCTTCATGATAAAAATCAGGTTGTCCAATTACCCAATCAGCCGGTTGACTATCTCTGGTGGGTAAATTCTGCCATCCTAATAATCGATGATGTCCCGTATCTGATACCCATAATGGGCCAGTTTCTGATAACAAACAAGCACCACGAGGGCCAAACATTGTTACAGGACTGGGTGCTACAGGTATAACTAATTCTTCTGGTTCAATAATGTTACCTAAAATTACCTCTGCACCTTGAGGTGATAAAGGTAAATCTTGAGAAATTTCTGTTGCTTTTGGCGGTAATTGTGATATGGAATTAATTATAATTGGGATATCCATGAACCGCAGATAGACGCTGATAATTATTTAAAAGCATTAATCTTGATTAGCGTGTAACAACAGTAACAGTTTGACATTATGCTTTTTTCAAATTAAGTTAAAGTCTTTAATCAACTTCTATAGCAGTCCTAAATCATTTGTAAAAATAAATTAACCGCAGAGGCACAGAAAGCGCAAAGAGAGGAATCGGAAATTTTCACGACTCATTTAGGATTGCTATATATTAATCAAGCTTGAAAAAATCCAGCTAACCTTTAGTAACTTTTGCTACATAGCGAATATTTGGTATGAGTGTGCGATGTACTGAAATGAGAAAGTAAACTGGGGTTTGAGAAAGTAAAAACTGCTTTTGCTTGCGGAAAACACCAAAATGAGTAAGTAAACCGGGGTTTGAATAAGTCAAATGCCCTTTTGAGAAAGTAATATGCCTTTTTGCTTTCTCAAAACACTAAAATCATTACCTGAACTACACAAATGAGAAATAATTCAGAGATATTGAGAAATAATTCAGGCCTTTTGCTTGCACAAAATACTAAGATGAATGCGCGAACTACTGAAATTAAAAAGCAAAGTAGCTGTGATTAACTAATCGCCAAGTATATTTGCTGAAATGTCACCTTCACATCCTCATTTTTGCAGTTTCACAAAAACCTTATCGTCTTTAATCTTGACTGGATATGAATGAAGCGAAATATCAGGCGCAGTTAAGCATTCACCTGTCTCTAATTTGTACTGAAATCCGTGGGAAGGACAGGTAATAAAACCATCTTCAACTTTACCTTTTTCTAAGGGATATCCTAGATGACTGCAAGCATTACGGTAACATTTTACTGTAGCACCTTGACGATGTAAAATTAGTGAATTGCCAGCAAGTTGTACTGCCACTACACTAAATTCAGGAACTTCATCAAGGGTCGCTACTTTCATCCAAGTACAAGTTATTTTTGCAGAGAATGGACTGATTAAACTAGAATTTACGTTGTTAACAGTAGGGCTGTTATTGACTGCCACTACTTTAGTAATTTCGGGGCAATGATTTTTTATTGCCTGTTCTACTCCCTGAGATAAAGTTAAAGTAGAAGTTGGACAAGTACTGCAAGTTCCAATTAATCTAACTTCTACTGTCTCTGGTGGCTTAATTGCGACTAATTCTACATCACCATTATGGCTTTTTAAACCTGGGCGAACTTCTTCAAGGGCTGTCTGAATGCGTTGTGAAAGCGGAGGTTTTGGTGGTTTGACTAACTCGTGATACAGTAGCACTGCATACACTACTTCATCTGCAACCGCATGACGCAAAGCTGGCATTGATTCTTCTTTCAGGCTTTTGATCAAATTAGTCAATGCAGCTTTATGCAAAGCTTCAATTGCTCTTTTTAAACCAACTGCTACACACCGTTGGCTTTCATCCCACTCGGATATAATTGCCTCAAAACGATTAATTTCCTGAACTAATTCTTCAAGATTGGGCATGGCAAATTGGGCATTGGGCATTGCTTATTCACAAAGAAAAAATCACTTCGTTTTAAAATCCTTGAAAAGGAACGGCATAATCATGCCTGTCACGAAGCTAGATAATATTATTGGTAGGTAGAAGGGAATTGGTGCTTGTGCAAGTAACACTAGCAGTAAGAAACCTACAGCAATACCAATAGTAGTTTGCTTGACAAAATACACTGGGTCGCGGAGTAGCTTTCCTTTAAAAAATAACTTGGCAGAAAACCATCCTATCTCTAACATATTTTCTCCTAATAATTTGTTAAGAAATTTATGGCAGCCAGCCCTAAGAGGATGGCAGGAATTACACCCGCAGGGGCAAATAATGCACCAAGCATTGCTGAAAGGTGATAGCCTATATCTTTCCCAGCTAACAACATTCCACCAATTGCACCGCCGACCATAGACAAAGCTGTGGCGATGATTAACCAGACGAATTCTGTTGCTATGTTCAGATCGCCATCTGCTAAACTGGTGAGAAAATTTATCACATTTGGGTAAGTAGAAATATCTCTCATGCTGTTTTGCCCGCTACGAATTATGAACTATGAATTGTTTAACTCTGTTTCTACATCTTGTAATGCTTGGACTACTACCTCTGCTTGTGCAGCTTGTTGGTGTTTCGTAAATATTTCTAAAGCATTTTGATAGTAGATACGCGCTTGCAAAAGATTTTGGGGATTACCAGCTTCTGGTTTTTCGTGGTCGTCTGGTAAGTTAAATAGGGCGTTGGCTTTGTTGGAAATTGTGTTAGCGTACTCTAAAGGTGTATCTTTGGGATTACGCACTTTTAAGGCTTCGTCATAAGCTGCGATCGCCCTTAAATTATTCTCCACAGGATGGGAACTCACTAAATATTGCAAAGCGTTACCTAAATTGTTTTGCAACATCGCATATTCTCTAGGATGATCGATCAGAGTAATATGCTTTAGTGCTACCTCAAATGATTGCACAGCTAACCCTTGACGCAGGTATTCTCGTTCCGATGCTAGGGGCATGGAAAGATATGCGATCGCAATATTGTTATACAAAATCGCATATTCTTGGGGGTGATCCTCCCAAGTAAACACCCGCAACGCCTCATGATAAGCCTGGATGCTGTCGGTTATCCGCGCCAAATTAAATGGCACTAGCGACTGCAACACCAGCCCAAAATTCATCTGTGTCTCTGCCACTTCCTGTGGCGCAGCTAATTGTTGTAAAATCGGTAGCGCTTCTTCATAACCGACTTTCGCTTGCATCAACAGTTGGTAATCAGCATCCGGTATTGCCTGTAACGTCCCCGCCATCCCCACTTGGGCCCTAGCTTTCAGTAGGGGATACTCCTCACCACACATCTCGTAGGCCCGGTAATATAAACCAACTGCATTCCGCAAGTCTTGGGCAGCTTTGGGCTTTTTTTGAAAACCCTGTGCTATCTCAATCAGCATCTGGATTTTTTCTTCTGCTGAGGCTGACTCGGAAGCAACAGCTGCTACCGCAGCCTTCACCACTGAATCTGTAATGCTGGGGGTCATAACTCTGCCGTACTCTAGCCAATTGGGAATTGAGTCCAACACCCATGACACATTTCATCACGGGCCATACTGATTTACGCAGGCTTCGAGTCCTTTAGGCGGAATTCCCCTTTTTCGTTTGAGATTGAGGCTAAAGATTAAGAAATAGGGAATAGGAAAGAAACTTCATCCCCAATGCCCAATGCCCTATACTCAATAAAATACTATAAAACACCCTACTTATAAAACTCTAGGGGGAAATTGCTAATATTAATGTCAGCTTTAAACACCTAATATTTTTTAAATACTTTTTGTATCATCGTCGTATACAATTTGAATATTTTTTATTGAATTGTTGACATACATAATATTTACTGTACTCAAAATAGTCACCACGGGTTAGTCGTTGTGTAAAATATATTCATCAACTGTAAAACAAACTCTCTTGAAAACAGACAGTATCTTCTATCGAATCTTTCAGAGTATCCCCGGCACTTTCTTTGAACTGATCAACCAACCACCCCAACTAGCTAATGCTTACCAATTTTCTTCAGTAGAAGTCAAACAACTGGCGTTTAGAATCGATGGTGTCTTTCTCCCAAATACGCCAGACTTACCGATTTATTTTGCCGAAGTACAATTTCAACCAGACAAAAAATTCTACTCTCGTTTATTTACCGAAATTTTTAACTATCTCGACAAAACCGAATTAACCAACAATTGGCGGGGTGTTGTCATCTTCCCTAACCGCAGCGTTGATACTGGAGATACCGAAAGATATACAGAATTACTCAACTCACAACGAGTAACTCGCGTCTATCTCGACGAATTAAGCTCAATTGAAGCATCATCAATTGGTATAGAGACAGTTAAACTCATCATCGAACCCGAATCAACTGCGACAACAAGAGCTATCGAAATAGTCAACAATGCCAGAGAGCAAATTCCAGATGTCGCTACGATTAAAGAAATTATACAATTAGACGATATTAATCTACAAGTTGCCCCGATTGAGCCGGGAGGAGATAGGAAAAATGTTTGGATTAAATGAATTAAAGCAAACTAGATTTTACCAAGATGTTTTTGCAGAAGGTAGGCAAGAAGGGAAACAAGAA
>CAZZZY010000376.1:0-6307 GCA_964658545.1 uncultured Acetobacteraceae bacterium
CGGGCGAAAGCGCGTAGCGGGACGAAGTACGGTTTTGAACCTAACTTTTTTTCATAAAAAAGCACCCCATTAAGGGATGCTGTAAACTATTTGGGTTAGGGACGTAAACTATTCACCTAGCAGGTACATTACCTCCTCCAGTTTCTGCTTTGCCTTGTACAGATTGATCAGCTTCTCTTGCTCCCATCTGTCAGGGGAACTGAATCGTTTACCTTCTAGGGTGAATTTAATCAGTGCCGCTTGCTCATCAGTGGGTGAATTCATCTGGTCAAGTGCTACGCCGATATTTTGAAAGGCTTCAAAAGTGAGCTTCCTTAATCCCTTGCCCTCCTGTAGCTGGTGAAGTGCGATCGCAGGGAATGCAATCAGCGAGGTAATGTAGCTGACTTTGTAACCAGCATTGCCTGTTGGCTTGATACCGTATCGTCGGCACAAGTCACGTAATTCGTTGATAGTCTTTATTTCGAGTTCTGAACGTGTAAACATAGAGTTACCCATTTGTAAAAGTGGTATCGGTGGTGATACAGCCTGAGAAACTTTTCACTCACCGATTAAAAGTCTAATCTCTTGCTAGCAGGTGGTTCAACCTATATTTACGTTTCTACATAAATGCCTAACCCCAAAGGAACACCAGAAAATTTACAACCGATGAAGTCAGAGAGAGAAGAACCTTTGACCGAACAGGTTAATTTACGTGTTAGCAAGAGCATGAAAGAAGGGATACAACAGCAAGACGACCCGCCCCAATTTTGTAGAGATGCTATTCAGAAGGCACTAGATGAGAAGCAAGGGAAGTAACCCAAAGTTGTTAGAGAACTTTTCTAAGAACTATCTCCAAAAAGAAACCCTCCTATTGTGAGTAGAAGGGTGAAAGCTTTTATTTACTTCGATATTGGTTTGAAAGCCAGTCTGATAATTTGTTCGACTTCCGGTAAACTGCATTGGGCAGGTCATGCCACTTTCCTTGCCGTCTATCTCCAGGATACGAAACTCAGCCCGATTTGGAGACAACCCCAAAATATCAACCGTCCACTATTTTTGGTAAAAACTACTATAATTGATTCCACAGGACATAAATTTGCAACTTAAAGCACCCCTAAACTGTGTTTACCACTGCACTAGCTCAACAAGAAAAAACCCAACCGGGTGAACTACCACTCTTATTGTTTGCCGCCATTGAGGATCTCAAAAAAGAACTCAACGCAGTTATTCTGGCACATTATTATCAAGAGCCAGATATTCAGGATATTGCCGATTTTATTGGGGATTCATTACAACTGGCAAAAGCCGCTGAAAAAACCAATGCGGATGTAATTGTCTTTGCTGGTGTTCACTTCATGGCAGAAACAGCAAAGATCCTTAATCCCGATAAATTAGTACTTTTACCAGATTTGAATGCTGGTTGTTCTTTAGCCGACAGTTGTCCACCAGAGGCATTTGCAGCTTTTAAAGCAGCGCATCCAAATCATTTGGTGGTGTCTTACATCAACTGCTCTGCTGATATTAAGGCGATAAGCGATATTATTTGCACCAGTTCTAATGCTGTGAAGATTGTAGAGCAAATACCGAAAGAACAGCCGATTATTTTTGCTCCAGATCGGAATTTGGGGCGGTATGTCATGGAACAAACTGGACGAGATTTGGTGCTATGGCAAGGTAGCTGTGTTGTCCATGAAACCTTTTCGGAAAAGAAAATTGTCCAGTTAAAAATTGCCCACCCTGAAGCAGAGGCGATCGCACATCCAGAATGTGAAAGTAGTATATTGCGCCACGCCAGCTTTATTGGCTCCACAGCCGCCTTACTCAAATATTGTCAAAGCAGCCCTACCAAAGAATTTATCGTTGCTACAGAGCCGGGAATCATTCACCAAATGCAAAAACTAGCTCCTGACAAGCATTTTATTCCTGCACCACCGATGAATAACTGCGCTTGTAACGAATGTCCCTTTATGCGGTTAAACACCCTAGAAAAGCTCTACTGGGCAATGAAAAATCGTACTCCCGAAATTACCATGTCAGAGGATATTCGGCTTGCTGCACTGCGACCAATGCAACGAATGCTGGAGATGAGCGTGTAACCAGTATTTTTATCCATAAGGTAGAGACGCAGTTTTGTTACCATCTCTACCCACAAGTTATTTTTTCTAATCACTTGCAATTTCTAAAACATGGTGCTAAGATTTTAAATCGTGAGACAAATCGGGTCGGTGTCCGAGTGGTTAATGGAGACGGACTGTAAATCCGTTGGCTAGCGCCTACGCTGGTTCAAATCCAGCCCGGCCCACCACTTACGAAGTTATAAGTTATAATGACTGGGTAAGCATCAAAACTCCCAGCATTTTAACTTCTAGCTGGAAAATCAAAATCACATTTCGCCCGTGTGGCTCAGTGGTAGAGCACACCCTTGGTAAGGGTGAGGTCACGAGTTCAATCCTCGTCACGGGCTTTTTAAATTTATAAAATAATCGACGTAAAGTTAAGGGTTTCAGGCTTTTTAAGGAATCTTGATGTTGAAAATCTAACTCTCTTACTTGCATTTTTGACTATATTTGGCTATGCGGGACAGAATTTTGGCTATGATTTGACATAGAAAACAACTAATTAGGACTTACACACTGTACAAAATAACTATCTTGTGTATCAACGTAAATACGTTGTTTCAGGCTTTTATCAATCTCCCTTGATTAGATGCGATCGCCAAAATATCATTGAAAAATCTTGCTATAAGCCTTGAAAACTATATTTGCTATTTTGGCTTTTCTGTCAATGCGTAAGTCCTACTAATGTAAAGTTAATAGTGATTTAAGTCTATCGGGATCTAAATTTGATCGCTAAGAAGCATTAATTATTGATGATTTAATATTTTCTCCAGTTTCTGTTAACTGTGCCTCTACTTTTCTATAAGCTTTCTTCACCCAATACCCTCTAGGTGGCTTTTCTAACCCATAAGCCTTACACCACTTTTCTACAGCTTTATCAGACACGCCAAAATCTCTGCCAATTTGTGCTGTTGGCTTTTCCCAAACTAGTTTTTCTAGTTCTTCTTTTGATGGCCTTTCAAGTTTTCTAGTGTGAATTCTAGAGTCTGGGTTAACTTTTCTAGTCGTTAAATCAACACCAAACTCCTTGTAGGTTCGCTTAGAGGCTGCTTCAGTAAAATCTGTAAAATCCTCCCACCAATAAAAAGGATTAGGAGATTTAGGCGGCGTTGTCCTGATACCGCAACCGCCAAACTTGATTGATGGATACACTACTTTTTTTATATCTGGCAGATAAAGACCATAGAAATCAAAGTCATCAGATTTATATTTTTTTTCATGACAACCGTTCTTATCTGCCCAATTGCTTTTATTTTTCAGTGTGCCATCACAACTATATTTAGCTTGAATTCTGTAACATTTGCCATCATTGTAGGCAATCAAATCAAAGGGTGCGTGTTCAGTTACTACTGGTACAAAAACCGAATATTCTTTCTCGACTAAATCTGCTATCACTTTAGCAGCTGCTAGATCACCCTTATCTTTTGTGTGGTGCATTTATATGAACTCTCAAGCCTATTTGGTAAATTACCATAAAAAGGCTTCTTTAGGGTTCATATTAAGTTAAAACGAGCGCGGCAGGGTTCGAACCTGCGACCAACGGATTAGAAATCCGTGGCTCTATCCACTGAGCTACGCGCCCAAAACAAAATAATGGCTCCCGAAGGAGTCATCTATAGTATTATATCGTCTTCACGTACCAAGAAGCAATCAAAAATTGCAGATTTACTACTAGCAAGGCTAAGATGCTAGTCGCTAGTTAGTGCAATCTACACCGAAAACGAAGCAGATGGGGTATTGGTTTAGATATATTGTGTTGTCAAGGGGTTATTTGCCCGTTAGCGCTAACGTCCTCTGGACGGCTACCTTCGGGAAGCATCTGGCGATCGCTAGGCTCATTTCCACAGTATGCTAGGTAATTTCAGCCTTGGCGATACTGCCAAATGCCATTATATATTCCATATTAAGAGTGCCCCTGTGAGGAGTTATTTGCTAGTGCCATGTTTATTCTCAAACGGCAGGATGTTGAAATATCAAGCATTCAGCACCCAAAACGGGATCAGCAGGTGCCGATCCTCAATTATCAAGGGCAGACTTTTCGCTTGATTAGTGTTTTCAAAGCTAGTCAAGAAGAAGAAGCTAGAGCCTTATGGAGAGAATTAACGGATAACCGGGGTAAAGCCTGTGTTTTGCTAGAGGAACCAGAACGTTTTAGCGTCTGGGGTAAAATCCGTTTAGAGCAGTTGGATAGTGACACAGGTGGTCATGGCAAAACGGCGATTTTAATCCAAGCCAGTATTTTGCTGTTGCAAGGTGTTTCTATCGACATTGAAGAGTTTTTAGGTGCTAGGCAAGCTGCATTATTTGAAAAAGATATTGCGGAGGTATTACAACAGAAGCAATTTCCTCAAGCATCTTCCCTAGAAGCAGTTAAATATTTGGTATCTACTAATCCGTTGCCGACTGCCAAAATACCTGATTGGCAAGAAAATCATGTAGCTATTTTGTTACAAGAACTACATCGATTAGGAAAGGTGTATTTTGGCAACGCCAATTTTACCAAACAAGTGATTTATAAACTAGAAGATATGCCAGAAGCCGAGCGGTCACTGTTTGTCAGTTGGCTAAATCAATCGCCACTGGGTAAACTATGGCAGTAGCATGGAAAGTTTTTCACAAAATTCCTGCCACTGGTACTTGCTTTTGGTGTCTGATTGTGTGTTACCTAGCAGACACACTGCTAGATATACAGTCCTTTAACTCAAAATACTGCCAGAGTGCATCTACATAGTCAATTCCTATGAATAACTCTTACGAGAATTCGTTCCTTTCTAAATCCATTTTCAACACTCAGAACATTGTCTTAGCTAATATTGGCTGGGCCGTACTGGCATTGCTATACTATTTGTTGTTTAGTGCCAAAGTTCCCGGAGCCGATGGCATAGAAAGGCGGGCCGAGTGGTATGTGATTGGCACAAATATTTTTGAAGCTTTAGCTTATTTGGGTGCCGGTATCTTATGCTTGAGGAACTGGCTGAGTCCGCAAATCGTCAGTGGGCGAAATGTTTGGCTCTTAATTGGCTTAGGTATGCTTTCTTATTTCGTTGGGGGGATAATTTTCGGATATACCGAAATAGTTTTAAAAGATGAACCAGATGTGTCTGTAGGCGATATATTTTTTGTACTGAATTATCTATTACTTGCCGCAGGTATGATTTTAGCTGTGGCTTCCAGGCGAATCAATCTGGAAAAATGGCAGTGGCTAATTGTGTTAGCAATTGCAGTGTTCGGTAGTTTGTTGGCATGGTGGATTTCTATGCAACAGGAAAGAAGCTCAGAACTGCTAGTCGCTATTTTGAATTGGTTTTACATAGTTAGCGATGTATTTTTGTTAATTATTGCTACCACTCTGCTGTTAGCCTTTTGGGGGGGAAGAGTTTCCCAGTCTTGGCGAATGATTGCAGCAGCGGCCTTTTCGCTTTACATTGCAGATATGTGGTTTAAATATGCCCAAGGCCCCAACTATCAAAGTGGAGAAATATTAGAAGTGTTTTGGGTGTTTAGTGGAGTGTTATTTGGCATGGGCGCTGTCTTAGAATATGACGCATCACTAAGACGAACACGGCGTACCAGCGGACGTAAACGAGCTTAGTAAAGATTTTTGGTATCTACCGTGAGAAAACTAACAGACTCTGACAAGCAAGAAATTCTTAAGTTATATCGAGAGACTGCGGAAACAACCTCAACTTTGGCAGAACGCTATGGTGTGAGCAACTCGACAATTAGTCGCCTGCTCAAAAGCACTTTGCCAGAGGATGAGTATGAGTACTTAGTCTCCTTAAAGCGGGCTGCGAGAACTCCTGAAGGTAGGGCGCAGGTAAGTTACGAGCAGTTACCCCTGCTGACTCAACTAGAGCCTGAGATAGAAGTTCCACCCATCGAAAACCCACCCTTGGAAGTGCCAAAGGTTGAGCCATTACCACGTCGGGTAATTCGTGTAGAGCAGGAACTTTACTCGGAGGAAACGGCGGAATCACTCGCAGCGAGTAGACGGGTGCGCCGCCGAGGGACGGCGGCGGAAAAACCGAAGCTCCGAGTCACAGAGAAATTAGAAACTCCAGAGCAGAAGCCGCCGGAAATAGTCAGCATCTCCATTCCACCGCTAAAGGATAAACATCCAGGAGCAGCTGTCATCGCGCACATGCTGGGTGAAGATTTGCTAGACGAATCGGAGGATTTGGACGATTTAGAAGATGATGATTTAGAAG
>CAZZZY010000377.1:0-3833 GCA_964658545.1 uncultured Acetobacteraceae bacterium
GCAGGGTGGTTTCATACAGCCAGAGAAAAACTAAAACTGGGTTTCAAAGCCTCTCGACCCTTGTCTGACGACAGGCTAACGCCAACGGGGAGAGGAATGGAAGAGGGGTCAAAATCTATGGTTCAAAACGAGAAATAGAGACTTTCATATTTTTCTTTTTTCGGATGAAACCACCCTGCCAACGCTACAAGGGTTGGGGCTGTTCTTGTTAGGTCTGTATTCCATACAATTGAGAACCGCTATAGCTTTAGAAATAAAAGAATCTATCCCCTTGGAACGAAGTTAAGCTAGCGATCGCACCATATAATCGTAAATATGAAATCATGGTCAAGCAACTTGTAGTTAAGGTTTTTAGTTATGAGTTAGGAGTCATTAAACCGAAATTATTCAGTAGCTAACTCCTCGCTCATAGCTATTTCTTATAAGGGAGACAAATCAGAAATTAAGTTGAGATTCATGCCTTTAACTTAATTGATGAACATTGTAGCTAGTTAAATACTAGAAAGAAACGGGTAATACCATCTATGACTGACAATAACAATCATTCCGGTAATAAAAAAGTTGCCATCCTCATTGAACAAGCAGTAGAAGATGCAGAATTTACAGTTCCTTATAATGGACTGAAACTAGCAGGGATGGAGGTAGTAGTCCTTGGTTCCCGAATGAATGAAAAATATAAGGGTAAACGCGGCAAACTGAGTATACAAGCTGATGGTACTACTACAGAAGCGATCGCAGCCCAATTCGACGCGGTGATTATTCCTGGTGGGATGGCTCCCGATAAAATGCGGCGTAACCCTAACACAGTCAGCTTTGTACAAGATGCCATACAACAGGGAAAATTAGTTGCTGCGGTATGCCACGGGCCACAAGTTTTGATTGAAGGCGACTTGCTCAAAGGTAGACAAGTTACTGGCTTTAGCGCTATTGCTAAGGATATGATTAACGCTGGCGGAAATTATCTAGATGAGCCGGTGGTAGTTGACGGGAATTTGATTACATCTCGTGAACCTGGAGACTTGGCAATTTTCACCACAGCTATATTAAGCCGTTTGGGTTATGGTGGCAAAGATGCGGCATTACCAAATGAAAAAGACACAAGTGCTGAATGGTGGAAACTAGCTGATGCTTGGGGTGGCTCAACTAAAGGTGATATCAGCAGAGGTTTAAATAATGCTCTTGCTGGTGAACGTTATTCGCTAGAAGCATTTGATAATTACTTGGAAAAGGAATCAGATAGCGAAGTAAAATCAGTCTTTCAAGAAATAATTGCTTATAAACAGCGCCACATTGAAAAACTGGAAACCTATCTTCACCAATTAGGCGAAAAACCCTCTTTAGGGGCAAATATTGCTAATCAGTATGCCAAGGTGAAAACTGCCTTGACAGGAAGTGATGACATATATCAGTTACGTTCTGCTTTAGGGGATGTGCAAACTGGTATCGGCGATATTGGCAATTTGTCTGCAATGTTCACTGACCCAGTAGCAACTGCTATTTTCAAACAAATTTACCACGATTCCTTGAAATCCGAACAGCGATTGGCAGAGCTATATCGGGCGCGCATAGGCATTGAGATTCAGGCTCCTAAGCCGAGTACAGGGGCAGCTGTGTCAGTATAGCGGTTCCCATTTAGATGCGTTACGATATTATACCGCAAGGTGTCGGGGCACGGCAGTACCCATACGTGTCAGCTTAACGCCAAACCCATAGCCCGACTAGGAATGAATTCCCAGTCTCATAGCAAAAGTCATCTAAAGATGACTAAAAATTCTCACAAATCCCTAGTCTACTGAAGTAGACTTTAGCTATTAGCCTTGGAATGAATTCTAAGGCGGGTATGAAAGCCAGCAAATAAGACATCTAAGGTTTTTTGAATTGTCCACCCAACATAATGCAATTGAGGTTTTTTATGAATCAAGTAATTTCATGGCTGCGAAATATTCGTATTTCCCAAATCCTTGTAGTTTTTCTGGTCGGATTTATGTTTTTATTGGGTCAGGCTTTTAGCTACGTTAATGTAGCACAAGCTGAGACTGTTAAAACTCCAGAGGGTATTTATTACAAAGGAACACCAGATGAAGGTGAAATTAAAAACGATACCCAGATCAGAAATGCCCCAAATCCATTAACAGAGGTTGCTGATAAGATCCGCGAAAAGTTAAACTTGGATGAAGAAACTCCACGAGCTACAAAAGAGTTTTTTGATCCTGCAAGAAACATAACTGGAGATAATGCTCGATCATTTGATAGAGAGGAAGACCGAAACATTGCTGAGTAAAGCAATGGGGCTACGGTGCGATCGCAATTAATTTGTGTTTAACCGCAGATGATATGATGGCGATCGCCTCAAGAAAAGCGATCGCTCTGTTTTCATTAAAGTATCAGGGTTAGCTCCCTATCCCGCCCAGCACTCAAAGTACTGGGCTAATAGCGTAACTCCACTCAAGTGGACTGCAATTAATCTCAAAAAATGTTTTAGTCCTCTTTAGAGGAGTTAAGCTATGAGACTGGGATTTGAATCCCAGGCGGGTAATGCAGCCGATGCAGATTACCTAAATTACTGAAACCAACGGGAGACAAAAGCAACCATTCTCCTGAATCAAGGCTGACGATTCCGCCGCAAGTATTCCAGATTTTTACGAATGGTTATTGTATTGGGATGATTTGCCAAAGCTTCGATGTACAAAGGTTCGGCATCACTGTACCTTCCCTGTGATTTGTAGAGTAATGCCAAATTGTTCAGGCTTTGTGCCACATCGGGGTGTTCATCCCCCAACAAGCATTTTGTCATGGACGAAGCTTGAATTAACAAAGGTTCGGCAGTGCCATGTACAAATATTACAGTGGTCATTGTTATCAGGGTGGCTAGCGATCGCAAAGCTTCTCTTCTGTATTATTCCTGACTATGTTATTTGATACAAGAGAACTTATGCGATGAGGTTGCTCTAGAACTTGGGGCTTAAGCCCCAAGTCTTGCTCTTTAAACCTTAGTCATGAGAAATCTTGATATTTCCGCGTGTGCCAACACAGCAGCAGGTTCGCGCTGGAGAGCGTTGTAATACTTTCTCTCGAAGGTATTGCCCGTTTCTAACGGTACAATCAGCGTGCGGACATCAGCAATCAACTTATCAAAATCGTCCATTGATATCGGTTCATCTGCTTCGAGCATTTCATCAACTTGCACAACCACCTCAGAAATGCGATGTAACCAAGCAAATTGCTCATGAGCAATAACTAGCTGAAGAAGTTCTCCACTTGATACGCGTCCACTAACCTGTTCGTAGGCAATGCGTTCTGTGTCCAACAACATTTTGTGAAGGTGGAGTAATTTGTTGCGTAAATCACGCAGATATTGATGTTGACGTATTCTTTGTGAAAGTGTGTTAGAAGTCAATGTTACTCATCCTCTCGTTACAATAGTCTTCAATGCCTGATAGCAGTATTCAAATGAATAGACCTCACTTCCATTCCTTTCTCCTTAAAAGGAAAGAGGCTTTGAGGCTTGCTCCCCAACGCTAGTAGGGAAGGGGTTAGGTCTTTTTTGATAGTCTACTCAACTGAAAATCGCTGTAAATGATTGCTGCGTCTGTATTCATCACGAATAAACTGTAGCGAACAACTGGTTTATTGAGTGATACGCTAGCGATGAGTAGTATATCCAATGGTGGCGTAGACGCTCCTTTCTTTCTCTTCAAAAAGCTCCCTCCCCGTAGGAGTATAGGAGCGTTACTCAACATCCTTTGCTACTTTCTCACTATTTTGTGCAAACAGCACCATAAACAAATTCTGGGGGTTTAATTCCCCAGCAATACAGGCAGCACGTTTTGTGT
>CAZZZY010000377.1:3843-6305 GCA_964658545.1 uncultured Acetobacteraceae bacterium
GCGAATTGCGAATTGCGAATTGGTTTAACCATCTGCCCAACCTCAGTTCATGTATTCGGTTTCCTTGTTAAGACACATTACAATCAACATATCTTTTTATAGTCGTTATATCTTATACTGGATTAATCATATAATAGCATAAACTTATTAAGAAGTACATAGTGTAGAACCTAGCGAGGAAATGTCAATTATGGGAAAACTGTCTTAATGTCCCTAGCATACGTAATTCTAGGTCTTCTTCAGCAGCAAGAAATGACGGGCTACGACCTCAAAACGGGCTGCTTTGATCAATGTATTGCCCATTTGTGGCCAGCAGACCAAGCACAAATTTACAGAACTCTCGATAAACTAGTTGAGCAAGGCTGGATTACCTGTAAAATTGAGATTCAACGCGATCGCCCCAACCGCAAAGTCTACAACGTGACGGAGCCAGGGAAAGCCGAATTCGCCCGATGGCTTGAGACTCATCAGCCGTTACCGACTATACGAGAACCTCTGCTCCTCCAGTTGCATTTTGCAGATCAGTTGTCCAATGAAACCATTATTCACCTACTAGAGCAACACTTGGCAGCTCGAAGCAAAAAGCTTGCGGAATGTAAAATCATTGATTTACCATCACTTAGTGATGAGTCTGCTAATCGTGAGCAGGTAATGCAAAGGCTGGTGCTGGAGTTGGTAATCCGAAGAGAACAGACTTATATTGATTGGTTGAAGATAGCGATCAACGTTATCAGTGACCAAAAGCCATATCCATCACATTACCAGATTCTATAAATGGCAACAATAGCAGTCAATCCATATCTCGATCGCAATTTTGCTCCAATCCGTGAAGAAATTACTACCGACAAATTGCCAGTTATCGGTGAATTACCCCTTGACTTATCGGGGATGTTTGTACGGAATGGTCCTAACCCCCAATGGACACCCATCGGTCAATATCACTGGTTTGACGGAGATGGGATGTTGCATGGCGTACAAATTAGCAACGGCGTAGCCACTTATCGCAACCGTTACATCCAGACAGCCGGATGGAAAAAAGAACGAGAAGCGGGTAAGGCTTTGTGGACAGGATTGTTAGAACCACCGCGAATGGATAATCCCCACGGGCCCCGCAAGAACACCGCCAATACTGCTTTAGTGTGGCACGCTGGTCAGATGTTGGCGCTGAACGAGGGAGGTAAACCTCACGCCATCAAACTTCCTGAATTAGAAACTATTGGTGAGTATAGCTACAATGGGAAGCTGATTTCTGCCTTCACAGCCCATCCCAAAGTAGACCCGGTTACAGGAGAAATGATCTTTTTTGGCTACTCTGTGTTTGTGCCACCGTACCTACAATATAGTGTGGTTTCAACACAAGGGGAACTGTTGCGGACAGTGCCAATTGACCTGCCAATAGGAGTGATGATGCATGATTTCGCCATCACTGAAAACTACACAATTTTTATGGATTTGCCGTTGACTTTTAGTAGGGAGCGATCGCAACGGGGAGAACCTGTTATGATGTTTGAGCGCGATCGCCCCAGTCGTTTTGGCATTCTACCACGTCATGGTGACAACAGTAATATCCGATGGTTTGAGAGTCCTGCTTGCTACGTTTTCCATACCCTCAACGCTTACGAAGATGGCGATGAAGTAGTACTTATTGCCTGTCGCATGAGTTCTACTACTGTTTTGGGTGATGATGATTCGCAACCTGACCCAGAAGGAGATATCCCCCGTTTGTATCGCTGGCGATTTAACCTCAGCACGGGGACAGTGCGTGAGGAGATGTTGGACGATGTAGTTTCAGAATTTCCCCGCGTCAACGAAAATCTATTGGGGCGACCAACCCGATATGGTTACACCAACAAAATGGCAAATAGTCCCGTACTTTTATTTGAAGGTATCATTAAGTATGACTTCACCAGTGGCAAGTCACAAACCCACAAATTCGGACAGGGACGCTATGGCAGTGAAACTGTATTTGCGCCGCGTCCTGGTGCAATTGCCGAGGATGATGGCTGGCTTGTAACTTTCATCCACGATGAAAATTCAAACACTTCAGAGTTAGTAGTGGTGAATGCCCAAGATGTGACTGCTGAACCTGTCGCACGGGTGATAATTCCTCAACGAGTACCTTATGGATTTCATGGTATTTGGGTTGCACAGGAATAGGGGTTAAACCCCTCACCCCTAAAAGCTCGGTTTTGCGTTGCTTTCCCGCCCTGCAATAAATTGCGGGCTAATAGCTAAAGTGCGTTGAAACGCACTGAAATTCCAGAAATTAAGAGAGATTAGGGCTGATGGGTTAGACCCCCTATCAATTCGTCAACAGTATCTTTACGCCATGTGCGACTTTCTCTCAAATCTAACCCCCAACCCCAACCCTTGTAGCGTTGGGGAGCAAAAATCAAAGCCTCTCTCCGCTTCGGGGAGAGGAATGGAAGCGGGGTTCCAAGAATAAGTCGCACATCGCGTTA
>CAZZZY010000378.1:0-6302 GCA_964658545.1 uncultured Acetobacteraceae bacterium
TACCACTCCAGACGCAGAGTACACAGAGAGAAGAAAAAACGCTTAACCCAAGCGTATTGAGGTAGAAGTTGCGCTGCTGTCACGAGAACGTATAGTTTACAATGGTGAGCATTATCGTTACCCTTTTACAATTAGAGTTTTGCGATAATTTTTCCAGTGATTACAAACAATAAAAATCACATAAATATGGGAATATAAATTAGATGATTGGAATTGCGATCGCAGGGACTGGGTTTGGGCAAAAAGTCCATATCCCTGCATTTCAAGCACATCCTGAGACTGAGGTAGTTGCTGTCTATCACCGAGATATAAATAAAGCTAAAGCCATAGCAGAATCTCATCATATTCCTCACGCTTCCGACTCGCTGACAGATATTGTGTCATTACCAGAAGTGCAAGCAGTCAGTATCTCTACGCCGCCATTTTTGCACTATGAAATGGCAAAAACTGTACTCCAAGGAGGGAAACATTTATTACTAGAAAAACCGACAACTTTAAATGCAGTCGAAGCTAAAGAAATTTATCAGTTAGCAAAAGCAAAAGGCGTGATTGCAACTGTAGACTTTGAATTTCGCTTTGTACCCGCATGGCAGTTATTTGCTGAACTATTGTCAGAAGATTATGTGGGTGAGTTGCGCTTAATTAAAATTGATTGGTTGGGTTCTTCTCGTGCTGATACTTCACGCCCTTGGAATTGGTATTCTGACAAAGATAAAGGAGGCGGTGCATTAGGATCTTTAGGTTCCCACGCTTTCGATTACATTCACTGGTTATTCGGGCCAGTCCGTAGATTAAATGCCTATTTAAGTACTGCAATTCCGACGCGAGTTGACCCTGTTAGCGGGGAATATCAGCCAGTGAATACAGATGACAACTGTATATTAACGCTGGAATTAGTGAATGGTACACCTTGCCAACTTTCTATCAGCGCGGTTGTTCATGCACCAAGAACCCATTGGGTAGAAGTATATGGCGATCGCGGTACGTTAATTGTAGGCAGTGAAAATCAAAAAGATTATATCCACGGCTTCCGGGTTTGGGGTTCTCAGCCAGGTAAACCTCTAACGGAAATAGAAATACCTAATCGGTTGATTTTTCCCAACAATTATGCTGATGGGCGCATTTCTGCATTTATCCGCGTAGTAGACCAATGGGTACAGGGAATTGAACGCAATCAGGAAATTACACCATCGCTACGAGAAGGAATTTATTCTCAGTTGTTGATGGATTTATCCCATGAATCTCATACAAAAGCAAGTTGGATAGATGTGCCTAGCTTGGAAGAATTTATTAACAATTAGAGAGAAAATGAGCAAAACTCCCCGGATTCGTATCCCGCCGGAAGTAAAGAAATATGTTTTTCAACGTGACAAATATCAATGCCAAAGTTGCGGTAAAACTACTGGAGAAACTAACCTCAGCATTGACCATATCATTCCCCTCGCCCGTGGCGGTCAGAATGATATCAGCAACCTACAAACTCTCTGCTTCACCTGCAATCAGCAGAAAACAGACAATATTGATCCCCGCTTCCGGCGGCATTTTGATTTATAAAGGTTCTCGTGTCGATGCAATAGCCTGACAATTTACCTCATCTGGAAAAGGCCACGAAAAACCTAACCCCCTTCCCGACGCGGGAAGGGGGTAATCGCCAGGGCGAATAGAATTCGCGGCTACACAAACAAAGTCTGCCTCCGCAGACTAAATAAACAAGGGGCAAAATCCCATTGTCTGGAACCCACAAAGGTAGGTAAAGTCTCGTGTAGACGCGGTTTCTAACCGCCCTTTTAACTCAATACGGTTCAGTTAAGGCTAAAACTCTGTTACCAAAGTCAATTTTTTAACGTAGACGCTTCGGCTGACCGCAGGGTACCGCCAAGGCGCAGAGGACGCAGAGACAAGAAAGAGATGCTTAACCCAAGCGTATTGCCTTTTAACTAAGTAAGTCGGCACAGTAAAACCAAACTGTGTTAAGAAAAGTAAACAAGGCTCAAACCCTTTCTCCCCCAGCTAAGAGCTCCCTGCCCCCTGCCTTATCCCAACGATAATTATTCACGCCGACCTACTTAACTTTGGGGGTTTAAGTCCCCAGCAATACAGGCAGCAGATTTTGTGTCGGGGTTAAATCCCCGTTACAAAACGTAATTGCGAATTGCGTTAGCGTAGCGGTAGCGAGTCCGCGAGCGTCATTGCGAATTGCGAATTGGTTTAACTATCCCAACTGATTTGAGATCGTGCTGACATCAACGGCTAACTTTTTACCCAACTTGAGCAACTGAAGACACTGATTATCTCCTTCATTCGCAAGGTTAGTAATACACACCGGCGCAATCTGACTATGCAGACAACTAAAATAGAGTTCTTGCGATCGCTGTAGGGAAATGTCAATATTTAGTTGATCCCCGACATCTATCAATCGCTCTAATAGTTGGATATCTGCATTAAAACTACCATTGGCATCGTGCAACAATTGCCAGAGTGAGCGCGCAATTAACTGTTCTAACATCTGCCTACCGTCGGGAATATTCAGCCGACAACGCAGATGTTTTGCTTCAGTAGCGATCGCCTCCAATTCTAATATATGACTCCAACTCTTTTGGGGATCGGCGATATCTTGCTCAAGCGATCGCAATGTCATTAGACAGCGATGCCCTAAAGCAATATCTGCTGCTACCTGCAATTCTTGCGGTACTGCTATTTCATCTCGATGAAACGCCATCAGCACACCATAATTATCACGGTAGGCTTGGGTATACAACTGTCCTAAACGTGTCAGCGTTTCTTCACTTAACAGCCGCATAATCCGGTGGCGTTCTTCAGCAAATAGATTCTGTAAGCTGAAAGCTTCTTCACCAAATAGCTGTGTCATCACCAAGATAGTATGAGCCGCACTAGCTTGTTGGAGTGCCCTAAACAGCTTTTCTTTTAATTGGCTGTAGTCACGCCGCCCAGTAAATTGTTGAATACAGCAGTGGAAATCCCAGCCTCCCAAATGCAGAACAGCAAATACCAAATGCTCACTTTCCCAAGTAATCTCTGATACCAGCTTTAAATTTCCGATAGCTAGAGTTAGCGATCCCATGCGTTGCAGCTGGTAATCTAACTCATTGGCAGCGTAGCAATAAACCTTTTTGTGGTAACGCTGAGGCTGTTTGTCAGACACATCTTTTCTTGGCAAAGAATTGTGCGTCTGTGCTGGTTTCTGATTGGTAAACAGGGAAGTAATAGCGTAATGGGCTGCTACTTGCTTAAAGCCAAGCTGGGCAGTTAACACGAGTTGCCGATAAATTTCCGCACCGTGTTTGAACTCATCTACATTACTGGGGGCTAAACCAAGACGTTTGACGAAGCCTTTTTCTAACTGCACACCTGCCACATCCCCCGCCAATTCCAAAGCACGGGCTGCATAGCGCAGAATTTGCGTCCCCTCTGGGCGGGAAATTTCTTCAAAAAACCAGCCGCAACTAGTGAACATCAACAAAGCGTGACGCTGCATTTCTAACAGGCGTAGAGCGTCTACTTGTTCGGCTGCTGTTAGTTTGTGGGTTTGATGACGGGCGAGGAAACGGTTGACATTGGCAGCAGAGCGATCGCGCATTACTTGGATATATTCATCCCGTGTTTGCCAGGGATCGCTAAATAACTGCCTACCATGTTCTTCATACACCTCAGTTAGCTGATCCCGCAGCCAATTAAGGGCATCCCGCAAGGGACGACGCCATTTCTGATGCCAAACACCGCCTTCTCCACCACAACCACAGTCATCTTCCCATCTGCCGACACCGTGGGCGCAACTCCAGGCCGTGACTGACTTCAATTCCACTTCCCAACCGGGAGAATTTAAGCTCAGGTAATGGGCGAAGTTCGTTACCGTCCAACCCTGTTGGGGAAACTCTTTGGTAAAGGCGTAGGCTAAAGTTTTCTCTGTTCCCTTCTTGTGATGTCCGAAGGTTTCCCCATCTGTCGCCACAGAGATTAACTGTGTTAGTCGATGATCCCCACGGACCGCTGAGCCAATACGTCTAGCAAAGTGACTGGAATTATAAACGACATCACTAAAACCCATATCCCGCGATATCGGGCCATCGTAGAAGAAGATATCAATGTAGGCAGTTGGGAGTACTCCCAATTCCCTACTCCCTACATTGATCGCACTCAGAGGTGAAGATGAAGTGTCTAATGTGGGCTGTAAATAACAACGATAGGGACGGGTAGAATCAATCTGACTACCACCGACTTCGATCCATTCAGGATTGGGATGATCTGGAGTGGGGAGGGGACGGCAACGCAGGGCTTGAGAGGGTGCAAGGATAATGAAGCGAATACCTTCAGCAACCAGGGCTTCTAAGGTTGCGTAGTCTACAGCAGTTTCCGCTAGCCACATGCCTTCAGGATCGCGCCCAAAGCGGGAGCGGAAGTCTTCTTTACCCCAGCGAATTTGGGTATATTTGTCGCGTTCGTTCGCCAGCGGCATGATGATGTGATTGTATACTTGCGCGATCGCATTGCCGTGACCATGCAAGCGATCGCTACTCTTGGCATCCGCCTCTAAAATGCGCTGATAAACCTCCACATCATAGCGTTCTAGCCACGACATCAGCGTTGGCCCAATATTAAAGCTAAAATACTCGTAATTATTGACGATCCCCACCACTTCGCCTTGGTCATTTAAGACTCTAGCAAAGGCATTCGGGCGATAGCATTCCCAATGAATCCGCTCATTCCAATCATGGAAAGGTGCAGCGCTTGGTTGGCGTTCAATTGCGTCCAGATAAGGGTTTTCCCTTGGTGGCTGGTAAAAATGACCATGCACCGTCACATAAACACCATTAGCTTTTCTCAGGGGATCGGTTTCTTGAGTGTTTTTGGGATCTGAATGTAATGTTAACGTTGAGCCAGAGCTAGCTGGCATTTGGTCAGCAGAAGTCATGTATATTTATCCAAAACAAAAAACTTGCAGTTGCACCAAAAACATTGTGTATAAACCTTTCTCCAAGGGTTTATACACAAAATCCGGTATAAACAACAACTATGGAATCCAACCAAATTTCTGACAAGTCCTTCTCATTTTACTGGGAAATCTGCGTTATCGCACAGCCCTTTCCCTAAAGGCTTAAAGTAATTAGCCATTGAATCAAGACTCAGTTAGGGGTTTTCTTGTGAGCAGCGTCAATCCAAAGTTTAATTGTATTTTAATATATTAAACCCCATCTTTGGTGTAATATTTTGGATTAAATTCATACTTTTGCAACAAAAAATTACTAAAACTCCTTAAATCGCAATCTTATTTTACACACACTGTAGTGAACTGAAAATAGTACAATTTCTGAATTTGTTTACGGGCGGTTGAGAGTATCCTATGGAAGTGCTGAATGAAAGTAATTTTTAATTGAACACACCAAATTTAAAATTTAGGATTGCTCGCTGTGAATGATACCCTCAACCCAAAACAAGAAATGTCAACCAAAAACATTATTCTTTTCGTTTTATTACTGTTTATCCCAGTTTCCCTAGTTGCCCACTTTCTGGAGTGGGGAGAACTGATAGTTTTCATTACAGCTGGATTAGCGATTCTGCCCTTAGCAGCTTGGATGGGTACAGCCACAGAAGAAATTGCTGTCGTAGTGGGGCCGTCATTGGGGGGCTTGTTAAATGCCACCTTTGGCAATGCTACAGAATTAATTATTGCCCTCGTAGCGTTGAACGCTGGGTTAATAGATGTAGTCAAAGCCAGTATCACGGGATCGATTATTAGCAACTTACTACTAGTGATGGGTTTTTCCATGCTTTTGGGAGGGCTGCGCTACAAAGAACAGACATTTCAGCCAATTGTGGCGCGGGTGAATGCGGCTTCGATGAATTTGGCGGTGATTGCCATTTTGATGCCAACGGCAATGAATTACACCTCTCAAGGAATTAACGAAGAAACACTGCAAAATCTTTCGATTGCTGTTGCTGTGGTGTTAATTCTGGTTTATGCCCTAACACTGCTATTTTCGATGAAAACCCATTCCTATCTATATGATGTCGGTGTAGTGGAGACAGAAGTAGAGGAAACCTCTCATGCTAAACCAAATATGATGTTGTGGGTTAGCGTGTTGTTAGTATGTACCTTGCTGGTGGCAATTGAGTCAGAAATGCTAGTTGATTCCCTGGAGGTGGCCACATCTCAGCTAGGTTTGACGGCGCTGTTTACAGGGGTGATTTTGGTTCCCATCGTCGGTAACGCGGCTGAACACGCCACAGCAGTTACCGTGGCAATGAAAGATAAGATGGATCTTTCCCTTTCAGTAGCAGTGGGA
>CAZZZY010000379.1:0-6280 GCA_964658545.1 uncultured Acetobacteraceae bacterium
TGTATAATTTACCAGCCGCAAACATATTTTTTGCCCCGTGCTTCAGCCGGGGTTAAGATTAGGAATGAATGTTCCCTTTCATTAAACGGTGGATAAGGCGGCAAGGCCACAAAAAAGCTCCACAGATACTTACTGAGGCGATGGCGGCCACAACTCGCCAACTCGAACTATTCCCAGTGGCAGACTCTAAAGGGTGAGCTTGTGTACTTTTAGCTAATTCTGGCACTGAACGAGATAGCTGACTGGCTGTAGTCACCCCTTCAATCGCTCCTCCAATTAGATAAGCTACTAGGGCAATTACTAGCCAGTGATTCATAATATTCAACTGTTTGAACTCTGAGCGTATGCTTGGCAGTGGGCAATCGATTTCTCTGTCCTAATGATTGCCGCCTTGCCCAAAGGATAACCGACCTTCAGCCGTATCACGAATAAGGGGTAGTTTAGATTTTATATAAGTATTGAGGCTGCTATCTGCCTGGGCATCAATAGTCTGCTTTGCTTTTACCTGCTGGAGGAGCAATTGTACTAAAGCCGCATCATCAAAATGCAGCAGAGTGTTGACCTGGGTAGACTCGATTACAGCCCAAAGCTGTTGCATCATTTTGGCAGTCACCATGAGTCTGTAACCTCTTAAGCTTTTCTTTATATTTACACGAATTTGGAATTTGTGGTTGGTTTTTATCTGAAGATTTATAAAGATGTCGGCTGGAGAAGTCTAGAGTAAGTAGGCAGCCATAATTAAATACTTAATCTAGTTTAATTTATTCTCGCCTACTTACTTAGTTATTTCAGAAAATGCGATTAAGTTATGGCGTTTTTCAATTGATTGAAATACAACACTGCTTTGCAAGAGACCTATTGTGAAACTCTCGCACAAGCTCCTTCCTGACCAGAAGGATCGGGAAAAATGGCTAAAGTGTGATATTCCGGGTTATCTGTTCCATATAGGACTCGAAAAGTATACAACTTGTTTCTACCTTGCCCTTCAGTAACAACTGTTAAAAGTGTATTGCTAGTGGGAGGAAGTCCAGGGATGTCCAGTTTTTTAATTCGTCTGAGTTGAATTACATTCGCTGCTGAGTTTTTACAATCTTCTGAATTAGTATTTGCGTCTTGACCAAACTGCATACATACTGGACCATCAAAGTCTATAGTTACCTGTGATGGATCGTTTAACCAAACTTTTTTAATTACTTCTCCAGCCGGAATAAAGCTTAAGTTTGTTCCTTCTTGATACCAAACGTTGATTGTAGGTATTAGTCCCCCTAAACCTTGCGCTTGACAGGAAAATATGGAACGCAGAACGGCGTTATTAGCTACAGCCCGACCTACCAACAAGAACATAGCAACTGAGAAAATTAAGGAAGCTATAGGTAGGAAATAGGAATTATCTGGAGTATTTCCTGACAATTTAGTATTATTTTTCATGGTTGCAAATATCTATAATTGGTATAAATCCTACCTCCTAAAACTGCATTGCTTGATTAAGGTATACTTCCACGTTTGTGCCTGCTGGCAAAAACCAAATATTATTTTGTTGTGACATTTGGGCAATTTGCTGTTGATTACGTTGGGCAATTTGGGGGACTATAGAAGTTAAACCACCTTCCACAACCCCGGCGGCAAGGTTACGTTGGGGCTGAGTGACAGTAGTAATACTTGTGCTGCTAGTGGTAGTGCCATTGACGGTAGAGGTAGTAGTAAGTGGTTGGAGTACAGTATTAGGGACATTTACTAACTCTGCTGCTTTACTAATACCTCCCAAAACGAATAGCCCTGTATCCATCGATGATATAGACGAACCGCGATTGGGAAATTTATTTGCGATTAAAGGTTTACCTTGGGAAGCGCGAAGAATAATTGCATTGTTGGGTAAGCTTTGTTCTGTGGGGTTGCCATTATTTTGCGAGATAACTTTGACTACGTTCATATGCAAAAGACCTTCTTCGGAAATGGAACTAATTTCCGTCAGAAATTCGGTATTTGCAGGGAGAGCAATTGAACCATCCTTTGATTTTAGGGGTTCTTGTAATCGGATCACAAATACGTTTTTTTGTGCATCTGTTTCGTTCCCTTTTGATCTAGTAGTTTCCCCGAATATCGCTGTCGCCAACACAGCTTTAGCACTAGTCCCGATTGCTACGGATTTCTGTCCCTGCGGTTGATATTGACTAACTACAGAAGTTCCCTGTTGTGGAGTTTGGGTTTGATTACGATTGAATTTTGGTGTCTGTTCCGTATTGTTTGCAGGTTGCGAAGGCGCTGTGATGTTATTAGATTGATCGGTATTTACTTGACCGTAGCTACCTAATTTGGCTAACCTTGTCCACTCTTGAAATGGGCTTGGTGGAGATGGTGGAGTTATATTAACTACCGGTTGAGTGTTTGGGTTCACAACTGGTAGGATAGGTTGAGGAGCAGGGACTCTAACGATACGCTGAACTGTCACTGTCCGAGGTACGTAAACTGTTGGTGCGGGTGTTGGGATCACTTTCTCTTTACTTCTAGAAGAAATTGACGGTTCTTGTAAGGCTACTGTAGGCGTTGATTTGGCAATTCTGAGCTGTTGCTGGGCAGCTTTTACCAACTGTGCTTGTTCAGTCAGGGCTAATTTCGTTTTTAGAGTATCTACTTCACCTTCTAGCTGTTGACTAGATTCATTAGTGGGCTGCGATTGCACTGGTGGAGAAACAATATTTTTTGGCTTTTGATGGCTGGTACTCATCAATTGGGACAAAAACACACCACCCAACAAAACTATCGCTAAAGTGGCAGCCCCTACCAAGCCTAGCTTTGCAAAGGGATTAGATGAGAGAGATTGCCTAGTCTGAACTTCTTGTGGTTGAGAAAGCGACTCTTGTGGCGTTGCAGAGTCTTCTGAACCTCCGGTATTGCTAGCAGAAGATTCTTCTTCAAAGCCGACCAACCTTGACATCCGGGATTCCCAATCTGAAGATTCTACTTCTGGTTGATCGTCGGTGGTTAGAGCAAATCTATTTTGGAGAGGCGTTTCCATAGGAATTAAGTATTGAGTCATGGTAGAGCTTGGTTTGGATTTACAGAACAATTTTTATCTTGGATTTCACAGACATTATAAATTTCTAGTCTCGCTTCACCAAGGCGGTAAGCTGCCAAGTGCAACGGTAGTACCACATTTGGTAGTGAAGTTGCTGGTTCATCTATCGCTCTAACTAAAATTTGTTTATTAAACGAAATCGATTTTCCTAACTTATCATAACTGCTAAAAACTAGTTGATTGGCAAACATCTCCACTTTCCACTTTCCATCGCCTAGTTCTGTAGGTTGAGAAACTTTTTGGATTACTAATACATTCTCAGTTCCTCTATTAACGTTTTCAAATTGGCCATCTGGATTTAAATTAGTAAGTTCTGACTTAAGTTTTTCTTTAAAATCATCAGCTACTAGCTGGGAGGTAATTCCCCAGACTTGTGTTGGCGGCTGTTGCTGTGACCAGGTAAGCATTAAACTCATAGTTTCACCCACAAAGCGCCGAATAGTTTCTGGTTGTCGCTCTAAATTGGGTTGGGGATCTACGGTTATAGTGCGACCATTAACAAGTTGCACTAAACTTTGGGGTGTGAGTTGCCGACCTAACTGTTGTAACATAGACCCGTGAAATATTAGTAACAGCAAGGTAAATAGATGTAAACCAAATGTTCCTACTGCCAACAGTGGTAAGGGGCTGTTTTTCTTATTTTCTGGTGTGAGTATTTGCATTAAGAATTGATTATATAAATTGAACTCTCTTCAAGTGAATTAAAAATATATTATCTGATAAAGCTATCAGATGTTTGCCCAGTTCCGCATTGTTTGAATTTCTCTTCGTTCAGGTTGTTGTAGTTATCTAGCAAACATAAGTTACGAATTTCATAAATCTCTAATCTATCAGCGCGGACACTATAAATTGCTTTTTGTAAGTCGGTACTATTATCGACTTGCGGATTAGCGAAATAATCTGCTGCACGGACAAGGAAATCTTTGTTAAAAGGAGTGATAACTTTTGCACCACCAACTCGGTTTTTTTGAATTAAGTTGGCTACCATACCCACTCGCCACTTACCAGGTGCAATTTGTTTTGGTGGATAAACCCGCTTAATAACTAATTGTGATGTCATAACTTGGTTGGGATTTTCAGAAAAAACTTCTGGTGGTGTCATTTCTGCAACTGTGCTTAAGAAACCTTTGCGAAAGTCTTCTGATAAGGCAAAACTAGCTACCCAACTGCTGGTACTGATTTTTTTGCTACCACCTTGAGATGTGCTAATAAGTATTCCTAAATCTGATTTGGGGTTAGCGACTTCTTCGATAGTTTGTGGTGGTAAAGTCCCAGACCAGCTAAACATTGATATCATCGTTTTGCTGATGAATTGGCGAATTGCTTCTGGTTCCCTTGCTAAATCATCAATATTTGCTACTGGTTTACCGTCTATTAATTGCACAAAGTTGGGAGGTTTTCTCAGACTGAGTTGCCGGATATTTAACCCTTGCAATATGAATAAAAATAAAACTAATATATGTAAACTGAAGGTAGCGATCGCGAAAATTGTCAAAACACTTGCCGTTCTTCCTCTTTTTTCTAGCAACCGCACCATTTACTCATCTCCTCCTGCAAAAAAACTTCAGCTATTATTATATATTATGATGATTTGCATATAGTCAAAAGTTAAGACACTTCCCAATATGAGAGATTGCTTGAAAAGTATTTGACTTCTCCCCAAAGGGAGGATGTAGCAGTGACTTCCTTAAAAAAAGGGGGAAATCGAATCAAAATCAGCCTTTTTAAGGGGGATTTAGAGAGAGATAAAATTTTTTGCTATCGGAAGAGGACTTTTAAAACATCCTCTGAGATTCTTGTTTGGGAATTTTGAGTTGCTTATATCCTCTCCCTTACTAAAGAAGCCGTATTGCTGATAGCGCTGAAGACTGCAAAACCGCCAGCACCAGCCACAAGTAAAGATAAAATTGGTGCTAAAATTCCCATAAAAATTATGAACCACATTAAATCTGGATCAACATTAACATTTTGACCTGGCCCATTGACAATAACTGCGGCAGTCAGCACAGCAATAATATTGAATGAAATCTTGGCGATTCCAATAGATAAAAATCCAGTCAGCCATGCAAAAATAGGTTTACCAGCTACAGGTAGCAAAGACCCACCTACAGCTATTGGCCCTAAAGCTGCTATCAGCAACATAGTAGCTTCTATCAAATTCTGAAAAGCATATTGTAAGGAAACTAAAAAGTTTTTAATGCTGGTTTGGACTGTAGAGCCTAACAAAGAATTAAATGAGGCTTCTGACATAGTGCTAGTGCCATATCTAATATTATCTATCTTACTTTGTAGTCTAATGATCCAGATTTTATTTCCGTATGTATCTCTATATTTCTGCCAGAGAACGTTGATTTTATCGGCAGCTTTGACAAAACATAGACTTTGTTGTTCGCCAGTAAGCGACTGGCAAGGACGCAGTAAAGAACCAGCTATTTCTTCAGCGATACTCATATTCACTGCTTGCTGGTAGATTTTGTCTGCATCTGCTGATACCACTACTTGCTGGTTCACAGTCGTTAAAAAATTCCGCACTCCCAAGGTCAGATTAGAAAGTATACTTCCATTGCCGGAATTACTTAAAAGTACTACCACAATAAAAGGCCAAATTAAAGCTGATATGGGACGGGTATATTCGTAGGATATTAAGTCTTTGAGGAATTGTATCATAAAAAATAACAGGGTTCCTACGGCAAAAAAAATACCCAGATTTGTCAGCGCTCCATACAAGTTATTACTAGTGTTATTTTGTAATAAATCTAGCCATTGTTTATCCCAACCTTGGGCAATACTTTGGGAAGTGGCGGCACCATTATCGAGAATCTCATCAATGCCTACTTGGGCAAAAATTAGTTGAATAGCAAGTTGCATTTTGAGTTGATGGGCTGTTTTTTTTTGATTTCGTAGGGGGCTAACGCCCCCTACGAAACTGTTTTTTAGATTTACTGTTCAAATTTCCTGCCAAACAAATCTAGTTGAGAAGTAGCTCGTAAAAGTCGCGCCGCTTCTGTAGATGTTTCTACTCTCCGAGCGCGATTAGCTTCTTCTGTCTGCTGAGAAATGTTTGCCAAATTCAAATTAGAATATTGTAAAGACTGATTCGTTTGGATTGACTGAGCAAATATTTCAGCTACAAATTTGGCTTGCTCCTGTTCAATGTTAGTATTTTGTTGGTTGGCAGTGAGCAAAGTTGATAAACCTGGAATA
>CAZZZY010000380.1:0-6272 GCA_964658545.1 uncultured Acetobacteraceae bacterium
CAAAAATGGCCCGATAAATTGCAGTTTCTCTGCTGATTTTTGCTCGCTTGTGCTAACTTCCAATTGAGAGGTAATAGCCCAACGCAACGCTTGAAAAACAGCATTTGGCATTGGAGGAAACATCCCCTTAGCCCAAGCACCTGACCCTGGTGAAAAAGGTTTTGCTTCGCGGAATAGTAAAACATCGAGTGGTTCAATTTTGTACAATTGCATCTGCATAATATTGCTCCCATTAAGTTAAAAGGCAAGCATGAATCATTAGAAAATTTGTTTCGATACCCAAAATGCAGTAAATCTTAATAACATGGCAATATCTTCCGGTTTACCTCCTAAAGCGGCAATATTTTCCGGTTGACTTCCCTCTTCTTGAATCTGGCGTTGTTTAGCTGTTTGGTTGGCAGCCCTTGCCCACTCTTCCCAAGCATCTAGCCAATTTAAAAGTGCATCTTCAACTCTTTGGGGAAGTTCTTCATTTCTGTTGGATAATACCACTTGTGCGACTTTTTGAAATAATTTATCATTTGCGGTAATTTCGGCATGACGGGGTAATTCTGAGGCTAAACGGTATAAGACTGGAGTCAAATCAAGTGTTTCATACTCTTGACTAATGTGAATAAAGTTCCACCAACCTTCGAGTAAATGACCCTTCATAAAGGCTTCTAAGGTATTACCAGAACCGTAAATTACCCGGAAGCACAAACCATCCTTATGAGGAATTAGCCTTTCTTGTTTAGGGTTATCTCTATCTACAATCACTCCACCTATAAGCTTTTTCGCACCTTCTTTTTCTGCATCCCATAGTTTTTCTAATACCGTTGGTAAAGGAACGCTTTTGTGTGCAATCACAATTCCCAAACTCATTGTTGCTTCTTCACCCATTGTGAATAATGGCCGAGGGGGAATATCGCCTGGATTTGGCTTTTTATTTGAGTTTTCTGTATCCCATTGCCAGTAACCACCTCTACTGATAAATTCTCCTTCTGGGTCTTTTGCACCACACCATGCAGCACGCAGAGAAAGCAAAAACCGAGGTAAATCTGCAAGGGGTAATGCAGCCATGACATCATCACCACCACTATAAATTACTCTGCCGCAAAAGCGTTGCTCAGTAATATAAGGTACTAAGCGGTTAGAGAAATCTAGCAAGGCTCGATTGAGTCCGATGTGGGTAGCGGGCCCCATACGTTTCCGGGTATCAAGTAATTCGTTTAAGTCTTCGTCTGGGATATTAGTTGTATCCAATAAATCGCTCACCAGATAATCTTTGTAAAATTTCAGCTTGCGTCCGTTAACGTAGTTTCCCATCCCATCACCATCACCGAGTACCAACACCCACCAGTCAGCAGGACTGCTATCACCAAAGTGCTGTTTTTGTACTCTATCAATAACAGTACGCAGTGCATTAACAGTACGCAGTCCATTTGTTTCATCTCGATTCAAATTCATGTCATCAGCAAGCCATTTGCTAGAAAACATGACACCGTTGTAACCATTACCGTAATTTGTTCTCTCTCTTAAAGCCACATCCGCACGCTTCACTTGAAAAGGACGACGAGTGCGAGACCAAAATATATCATGTTTGGATTTAAGTTCCGTGTTTATGGATATCTCGCGTTCCAAATCGTTCCAATATTTCTCAATTTTTTCGGGATGATGAGTTGCAAAATGTGCCGCAGCTATGGAAGAAAGATTGGGGAAACGAATTAATCCTTCATAGTCATCATCGTTATCATTTAATGGGATTCCCAATGATTCGGCCACACCCCCATGTTTCCAAGCCATCCGCTTAGTTAACTCAATTGCATTCAATTTCTCCGAACCATTAAATAATCCTGGAAAAGCAAGTCCCATCACCCACCAAAATAGGCGTAATGATTCTGAAGGCATCCCAAATCCATTTGGGAATTGTTGATAAACAAATCGGGGATGCACTGCGCTATACTGACCTGATAGGGTTGAACGTTCTCCAGGTGCAACAGGAATTTGCCAAGCACGGGTGTTTTTAACGGCTTGAATTGTATTACCAAGACGTGCCTGTAAGCTTCCCCACAAAGAGCCAACATTTAATTTGGTGTAAGCTTGTTGTTCAGCTTGGCTTGGGAGGTCAATAATTGGTCTAGCTATCTCGTTTTGTAATTTTATCCAATCTTGACGTTGATTTTCATCCAAGTTGGTTGTGTCAATTTCTAAAGGTTTTTCGGGATGCCCAAAGGGAACCGCAACAAAGTAAGTTTCCCAAGTATTCTCAATTTGAACGTCCCATAATTTATTCCATTCCCAGCACCCTTGTTGATGGAATTGCGTGAGTTCTTTTATCAAGTCTGATGCTTCTGAGTTCGGAAATTCGTCAGATATATCGTTCCATATCTCTTCAATTTTATTTTCGTTATCTAGTAATTTTATCACTTGAGATTTAATACAACCCCGGACTTTTTGACTCATTTCCAGCCAGCGCATTTTGAGGAAATTGTCAAGTTTTTTCCCTAACTCAGTTGCACTTTTTTGGTTAGGCACTAAAACCGTAATCACATTCGGGAAACCTGCTGTACTTAGACTTTGGGATTCGGGATTGTTCTGAAATTTCGCTGTTGGGTCATTATCTGATTGTTGAAATTTCTCTCGAAATTCTGGATATTCTTGAATTAGGAAAGCATCAATTATTTCCTGATTCCATAGTGAAGGTGTAATCACTGCATCTGGCCCATAATTTTGGGCAGCTTCAAAACATAATAACGCACTAAAATAATGCAGTAAAAATGAGCCTGCCCAAAAGTCCAGAAACTTCCGCGATGATTTGATAAATTCTTGTACTGGCGAGAAAGTAAATAATAATAAATAAGGAGCCTCGTTTGACTCCTTTCCATCAGCAAAAATTGCCCCAGTTAGTGCAGAAACGGTACTTTGATAACTATGCAACGGGCAATCTGGTAAGATTCGGTGTGTGGGAATCAATAAAGCGTTCTTTGGGTCAAGATGTGCTAGCTCTTCTGCGAAGTACCGCCAAAACCACCAAAATACTTTTTTTTCATCCGATTCTGCCGCAATTTTACTAATATCTATTGGTCTATTGAATGCCGAAACAGTAATTGTTTGTTCCTGTCCGCTAATCGGATGGCGAACCGCAATATTATCCATCTGTCCTGGCTGTGCAGTGGAATTCAGGTTTACCCTATCTGAAGAACTGCTAATACTTGTTCCTATCTTACCGTCAAGGTTTTCCCACCAAAGCCGCAATTCCTCTAAATGTGGGGCTAAACAGGTTAATCCATTATAAATATAAGATACATCTGTACCTAGCCAATCGATCGCTTCGAGCGATCGCACTAACGCATACAACTTTCGGTGATAAACATTCATGCAAATTACCAGTGACTTAATTGCAATTTATATCATTGTCTGACCTGTCATCTTCTTTTTCATGCGAATGACAATTGAAGAAGGAGTCAGAAGTCAGAATCCAGGAGTCAGAATCACTTTCGTTGGGGATTCAGACCCCAACGAAAAAGTAGACACCGTGCAGACGATGGGGTTTTAAACCCGTTTATTCATCCGCCACTCGCACAGAATTCAATTCTGAATTCTGGCTCCTGACTCCTGAATTCTGTTTGATAAAAGTATACCTTTATACACAAAAATCCATTTTTGGTTATTTTAGTAAATAAAAAGTGAAAAAAATATCTTAACAGTGCTTTTGTTTTCAAACTCAACTATCACAATACTTACAGCGTTTGCGCGAACCTCATTCTGACTTCAAACGGCTCCAAATATTACAGTACAAGCATTACAGCCCAAATTTCATCCTCTCTGAAAAAAACAGCTATGGGTTAGCGAACAAATCGTCATTCGCACCATTAACATAGATATATTACCAGCACCTTACTAATATTAAGTACAACAGATTAAACAAAAAACTATAAAATCTAACTTCATGTCCCAATCTGACCCGAAAAACCCCATAGCCCATTTTCTTATTGGCGTACCCGGTAGCGGAAAATCAGCCCTCGCTAGACTAATATCCCAAATCGGAAACTACGAAATTATTTCCACAGATGAAATTCGCCAACAACTATATGGCGATGAGACAATTCAAGGCGACTGGCCAGAAATCGAAACCGAAGCACTTAAGCGTATTTATACTGCACTTACAAAAGGCAAAGGCATAATTTACGACGCAACAAATTATAAACGCGCCTTTCGCATGGATTTTTTACAGAAAGTGAACGAACAAGTAAAAAGTCAAAAGGTAAACCTAAAAACAGAGGAAAAAGATGATTTTGATTTTCAACCTTCTACTTTTAACTTGACATGGATAGCATGGTATTTAGATACGCCACTTGAAACCTGTATCCGTTGGAACCAACAACGTACCCGTCAGGTTCCTGAAGATATCATCATCAGTATGCACAAAGTTTTAAAAAACTTTCCACCCATTCCCGGCGAAGGCTTTGCAAGAGTTAATACTATTAATGTCACCTCATCTCAATTTTCAACCACCGAAATTGATAAACAAATTCAAATTCTCTCCCGTAGCATTACCAACTCCCAAAATCGTAACGCCAATATTACACTCCATAAATACAGTAATCTTCTTGATTTTGAGCGGTTGATGTACTTAATTTCTCTAATCATTAAATATCCCGGTATCGGAAATTTACGCAATATCAATCCAACATTACTAGAAAACCTTCTTGGTTCCAAACCCGAATTTCCGAATGATCTCCAAGAAATCGCCGCAATCATCGGCAAGAAACACGGCAAAATTTATGCTTCTGAAGAAGCTATAAATCAGGATTTACAATATCTTGCAAAGCGAGAAATAATTGCCGAACATGAAAATGTCAGTAGAAAAAGTCAAGTAAAAAAAGAAAACTTGCATAATCAATTTGTCTTAAACACAGCAACACATTCTTATTCAGATGAGCAAGCTTTTGACCGCTTAATTAAAACAATCAAGTTAGTTGTTAATCAGCCATTTTTACCAGATGCTGGGGGAGGTAGCTTAGGAACTTTTGCAAAAGAACTCAAACGAACTGTTCCCCCTGCCTCTTCGTTGATTACTAACGCTAAAAACGCACTAGCAATGCTGCGTAAGGATATCGAAAACGTTTTAAAACCCTATAAAATAATTCCAGATTTTCCTATGCGTAACGGTTATTTTGCAGGTACAGTAATTCTTACACAACAAGAATTAATTAAAGTTTATGAAATTCTTCAATCTCAAGTCAAAAGCTTAGATGATCCTTTATTACTGGATTTTTATACTACTTTCGAGAACCGAATGCTACAGTCAAAACTAATTAATCCTGACGAAAATATTTATCCAGTTCGAGCAATCGCCCATCATTCTATTGTTGATGAAAAGTATTTAAGCGAAATCTCATTACTCAAAAAGTTACCATACTTGGAAGCCGCAATCCTTAAGGGTGAATTACTTGAACTCTGTCGTTTTAATAACAGCGCTAACTATGAAAGTGATGCAAAGAAGTTTATTCAGGTGTATCCTTTACAGATCGTCTTTCACAACCTCGCTTGGTACTTAGCGTTTGAATGCATCAGTGGTGAAGAAGAACCAGAATTACTTCGTTTTGAACGTTTAGACAGATTATTTATGGTTTATCAAGAAAATCCTCCATGTCGTTCCCGTCCAGAACAAGAGAAATCATTAGAAAAATTGCACAAACTCTTAAAAGGAACTGTCGGAATATTTTTAGGAAAAAGCATCTCTGACCAACGCCAATTTCTCAGCCCAAATAAAGCAATCCGTTCCCAAGTATGCATCAGAATAGAACTTTGGTTTAATGATGATACCTATCCCTTCATTATCGAAGGAACCAAGCGGTTTTCACAAATAAAAATGTCTCCACCTCAATTACCTCGTAGAATCAATCTCCCCCAATCTCGACTCTGTTCGCCAACACAAGATAAACAATTTCCTAATCGCTTTCAAGTAGTTTTAGCTAAATGGTCAATAGAAGACTTTGATTTGTTGAGATGGATTGTTGGTTTTGGTAAAAATGTCAAAGTTATCGAACCCCCAGAACTAATCACAAAAATTAAGGAGATTGGTCAGGGCATTATTGATAACCACTGAAGTTTAATTTTTCTGTCTGTAGAGGCATCAGAAAGTGAATACCTAATTAAAATCACCCTTAGAGGTTGTTTGAAAAGTCTAAATTGTTACTCGCCTGGGCGACTAGAAGTCGCGCGCCAGTTGCTCATGGGGGAAACCCCCAACTCTTGGAGACGCTCCGCGTTGGCGGAAGCCTCTCCAA
>CAZZZY010000381.1:0-6263 GCA_964658545.1 uncultured Acetobacteraceae bacterium
ACCTTTCGGGGAGAGGAATGGAAGCGGGGTTTCAAGAATAAGTTGCACATCGCGTTACTTTATAAATACTCTCTTACTCGACGGTTGAGTATTGAAACCTAAAATCAATGAGAACATATAACTAGAAACTACAGATAAAAGAGTCCAAGTAACATTTTCTGTAACAATAAATACACCCAATCCAATCAATATACAAGGCACAAAAGTGTTGCCATTTTCAGTTAAAAAGTTTGCGATCGCAGGCAAGTAGGTTAACTTGTAAGCGGTATAACACCATACACCCACTAGTGAAAAGAATACACTTAGTATCACCAGCAGACTATCTAATTCCGAGTTGGCAAATAGAGGCACGTAGACGCTGATATTATCACTACCGTTAGCAAAGGCGATCGCAGCTACGTTGCAAGTTTGCGGAGAGAGAAAACTCCGAACTATAGAGGGACAAGAAGGCTCGGTTTCTTGTTCGGCTTCCTCCAGTGAATCTTCTTCGCGTTTGAGTAAACCACTCACACCAATAATTATTGGCATTAAACCAAGTAATCTAATCCAGTCTTGCGGTATAATCAGTCCACCGAAAAAACCGGGGAGGCTAGCAACGATCAATGCAGCAAAACCGAGATACTGACCAGCAAGGATGTGACGACTGCGGAAAGTTTTACTTATTTGCGAGAATAGCAACGTCAAAATGACAATATCATCGATGTTGGTGGCAGTGAATGCGGTAATCCCTGTGGTAATTGCAGTTACTAAATTGCTCATTTTTGGAAGTCCTTAAATTTGATGCTTGGGCATTGGGCATTGATTATTTCTCCCTCATCCTCCCCTGCTCTCTACTTGGCTGCTTAAGCCCGTGCCGAAGCCTTGATTTATACTTTAGTCAAAGTAACCGATAGAATCAAATGCTTTTGTTTGTCAAAATGATAAATGGAAGTGATTAAAATTTTGACACCAAGTTATAGGGATACCATCAATGGCAGGAATGACGTTAGAGCAGCTAAAAATCTTTCTGGCTGTGGCGCAGCACTTACACTTTACTCGCGCGGCAGAGGAGCTTTATATTACACAACCTGCCGTCAGTGCAGCAATTCACAACTTAGAGCAAGAATACGGAGTGAAACTGTTCCATCGGATTGGTCGTCACATTGAGATTGCTGAGGCTGGCAAATTATTGCAGGTGGAAGCACAGAAAATTCTCGATCAAGTTTCCTTGACTGAAAGGGGATTGCGAGAATTGAATAATCTGCAACGGGGTGAATTGAAATTAGGATCAAGTCTGACAATTGGTAACTACTGGCTACCAAGTAAAATTAGTGAGTTTAAGAGCCTATATCCCGGTATCCAGATTAACTGTAGCCTGGCTAATACAGAGGAGATTTGTCTAGGAACGGCCACAGGACAGTTTGATTTGGGTTTGGTGGAAGGAGATGTGAAGCCAGCGCTCCAGAATACTCTAGAGTATGAAATAGTGGGGAGCGATCGCTTACAAATAGTGGTAGGTCAAAAACACCCTTGGTTTGAGTGGGGAGAAATTGACTTAAGCCAATTGACTCAAACCCTTTGGGTGATGCGCGAACCAGGTTCTGGAACCCAGCAGAGGTTTGAGGAAGCCCTACTAAATTGGGGAATCAATCTCAGTGACCTGAATGTAATTTTAGTGTTCAACAGTGGAGAGATGACAAAAGCGGCGATCGAAGACGGTTTTGGTGCGATTGGAATTTCTGAGTTGATGGTAAAAAAAGAAATCCAGTTGGGAACTCTGCGGGCAATTCGAGTGATTGATAATAGAGACAGTAAGGGTGGGATGCCTACGGTGGGCAACGCTTACGCAGAAATAGTTCGACCTTTTTTTAAACTCAAGCATCGTCAGCGTTTTCAAACTGCTCTTTCCAAAGTTTTTGAACAAATGTTGATATCATCTATGTTAGATGGCTCACATCAACATATATCAGTTATTTAAAGCTTGACTTTTCACGCTATCTGGAAAACCTCTCTTCTATTTCTCTCTCCGATTCGGCTACGGTGTAAGTAAGTAGGCCAGAAAAAATCAAGGTATGTTAATGAATGTAAATTAAATTGGAAAATTGGAATTATCTCGTAGAGACGCTGTTCGCGTTCACTACAAACCTTTAATTATTTACGCGGCTCTACTTACACATAAGTCTTGGCACAGTCATATTTTTATTAATCAATCTCACACTGCGTTTCTATAGCAATCCTATCTGAGTTGTGAAAATTAACGAACCACCTTCTCTACGAGACACTACGTGAACGCGGAGCGTCTCGTAGAGAAGACACCAAGAGCGCCAAGAAAAGAAAGAGAAGCTTTCACAAATGATTTAACGCCTTATGTGAGTTGGAGTCTAAAAAGGCGTAAATACGTCAACATGGTTAAACATCTTGGCTCAACCACAGTCTGAAACCCTTGCTATAGCTTGGGCATTTTTAATTCACATAAGGCGTATTTAGGATTGCTATATACCGCCTCGGAATGAATTCCGAGTCTTATAGCCCAACTCCACTTAAGTGGACTAAATGATCAATTCAGTCCACTTAAGTGGACTTGGGCTATCAGCCCTGAACTTCAGTTCTGGGCGGGATTGCCTGTCTGCGTAACAGTTTCACTCTGACACTACTCAAGTTGACGGCTAGAAAATATCTTTCCCCTGCGGCAAAACGCCGTTTTAATTCCCCTGTATTCACGATCGCCACCCAATAAGAATCAAACTTCTATCTCTGAGATCCTTTTCAGCTTAAAGTGCTTCTATTGTAATTGCCATAGTAGAGGTTGTTTATTTAATATCTGCAATCATTCCCAATTTCCTCAGATGCATATATTTAATAGAACAATTTATAGCAATTTCTTCCTTTTATTCGGGCAGGTGGTGATTTTTTTGCCGTAATTAGTAGATTTATTTTATTAACTCTTGTAGCTAATTTCTGACGATGCAAGCGTGTAGCTAGGCTACCGCCCTGTTGAAATTACGGAAGAAACCATTTTTAGTCCGCTTTAATTGTAAAATAACCTCAACATGAGATTATATTTAATTATTTCCTTACAGAAAGAGTTATGGTCTTTAAAACAGCAACCGAACAGCTGATTACCCTAAAAAGTGTCAACAAATCTTATCAGCAGCCCAACGGCCAGCAAATCGTCATCCTGGAAAATATCAATCTTGAGTTGCATCCAGGGGAGATCGTTGCATTGCTGGGGCCTTCAGGTTCAGGGAAATCTACTTTAATGCGGGTAGTTGCTGGGTTAATCCCCCCCAGTCAAGGTGAAGTAATATATCATAACCATCCCCTAATTGGTTTAAATCCTGGGGTGGCAATTGTTTTTCAAAGTTTTGCCCTTTATCCTTGGTTAACTGTACTAGAGAATGTGGAACTAGGTTTAAAAGCAAAAGGAGAAGCGCCGGATTCTCGACGGCAAAAGGCGCTGAAGATGATTGACATTATTGGTTTGGATGGGTTTGAAAATGCCTATCCCAAAGAGCTTTCTGGGGGAATGCGTCAGCGAGTTGGATTTGCTAGGGCTTTGGCTGTAGAACCAGAATTGTTATGTATGGATGAGCCGTTTTCGGCCTTGGATGTGCTAACGGCAGAAAACCTGCGGTTTGAGTTATTAGATTTGTGGTTAGAACGTCGCATACCCACCCAAGCTATTCTCATTGTCACCCACGGGATTGAAGAAGCGGTAATTATGGCTGATCGGATTATTGTTCTAGGACGCAATCCGGGAAGAATTCGGGCTGACTTACCTGTGACTTTACCCCATTACCGCGATCGCAAACATCCAAGTTTTCAAGCCCTGGTAGATCAGGTTTATACAATCATCACGAACCCAGAACTAGAAAAAATTGAGCTACCAACGACTACCTCTGTACAACCTGCAACACCACCAGCAAAATATCAGTCTTTACCAGCCGTGCGAATTGGTTCTATTGCCGGTCTTTTGGAACTTTTAGAAGATCGTCAGGAAAAAGATCTATATCGGCTTGCCCAAGAATTACAACTAGAAGTAGATGAGATTTTACCAATTGTGGAAGCTGCAAAATTAATGGATTTTGTAGAACTTGCAGAAGGCGATATTAGTCTCAAACCAGTCGGGCAACAATTTATTAATGGTAGTATTGACGATCGCAAACAAATCATGCGATCGCAACTCTTAACTCATATTCGCTTGGTACAGCAAATTTACCGTCTTTTGGAAGCGAAAAATAATCAACGCATTCCAGAAGAACTGGTTTTAGATATCCTAGAAAGTCACTTTAGTCCACAAGAAGCCGAACGACAATTAAAAACCGTCGTTGATTGGGGTCGTTACGCCGAGATATACGGCTACGATGAGCCATCGGGACAAATCTTTTTAGAGCAAGTTGTCAACCCTGATTAGTTAGTTGTCATTAGTAACTTTCCCGTTCTCTCATCTACCCACTATTATGACCCGACCCCTCACTCCTGCTAATAAAACTCTAGGAAGTAGCAATTGGACTTGGCAAGATGGATTGCTGATTATGGTGATTTTATCTTTCATTGTGGCAATTATTAGAACTGCTTCCCAATTTAGCGGTACTTTTGAACCTGAACTCACAATTTCTACAAACATTAATGCTTTACCAGGATATACAGCCCAAACCCTGATTCGCATGGGACTGGCTTACTTTTTCTCCCTAATTTTCACCCTATTGTATGCTTATGCTGCTTATCGCTCCCGAATTGCAGAGCGGATTTTAATTCCGATGTTGGATATTCTGCAATCGATTCCAGTATTGTCTTTTTTACCAGGTGTAGTACTAGCTTTAATTTCCCTGTTTCCGGGTCAGAGAATTGGTGTAGAACTAGCAGCCGTTTTGCTAATTTTCACAGGGATGACCTGGAATATGACTTTTAGTTTTTATCAATCTCTCCAAAGTATTCCGCAAGAATTACTAGAAGCAGCGCGAGTATATCGGCTTAATCCCTGGCAACGCTTTTGGACATTGGAGTTACCATCTGGTGTAATTGGTTTGGTATGGAATAGTGTCATGTCGGTAGCTGGAGGGTGGTTTTTTTTAATTGCTATTGAGTCATTTACTTTGGGGAATAAAGATTTTCGTTTACCAGGATTAGGCTCTTTTTTAGGCACAGCAGCTAACAAAGGGGACTTTAAAGCTATATTTTGGGGCTTGGCACTGTTAATTGGCATCATTGTGGTAACTGATTTTTTTGTGTGGCGGCCCCTGATTGCTTGGGCAGAAAGATTTAAGTTTGAGATGATTGAAACTGAAAATGCACCCCAATCGTGGGTGTTGGATATGGTCAGGCGATCGCCTACCTTACGTGCAATTGGCGATCGCGTTTTTCAGCCATTACAAACAGCCCTAGATAATAGTTTCATTCAGTCGTTTCCCGTGCATTCTGTACCTGTAAATGCCAAAGGCAACGTCAACTTGCCGGGTTTTTTAAATTGGGTATTTGTTAGTGGCTTCGCCTTAATTGTCTTGTGGGGGACTTGGGAAGCCGTAATCCTATTACGAACTTTAGGCTGGAGTGATTGGCAACAAGTAATAAAGGGCGCTATGTTAACGGCGTTGCGGGTGATAACTGCTTTGATATTATCACTGTTGTGGACTGTACCCGTGGGAGTAGCGATTGGTCGGAATCGACAGCTAGCTCAAGTATTGCAACCATTGGTACAAATCGTCGCTTCTGTGCCGGCAACAGCCTTATTTCCAGTACTGCTGCTGGGTTTCACCCGCATCGCTGGCGGTTTGCAGATTGGTGCGATCGCTCTGATGATGTTAGGGACAATGTGGTATATTCTGTTTAATGTCATTGCTGGGGCGCAGTCGATTCCCTCAGACCTCATCGAAGCCGCTTGGGTGTATAAACTGTCAACTTTGCAGCGCTGGCGAACCTTAATTTTACCTGCAATCTTTCCCTACCTAATTACAGGAATTATTACCGCCGTTGGCGGCGCTTGGAATGCCAGTATTGTTAGTGAGTACGTTACATTTCAAGGGCGAGTAATTAGTACTCCTGGATTAGGGGCAACAATTTCTCATGCTACAGCCACAGGTAATTTTTCCCTATTATTAGCTTCGACAGTCATTATGTCGTTATTAGTAGTATTGACCAATCGTTTGATTTGGCGACCTCTTTACAGTCTAGCTCAAGAGAAATATCAATTATTGGCTTGACATACTCCATTAGTGTCTACTTTTGCCACATACGCTTGGGTTAAGCATCTCTTTCTTGTCTCTGCGTCGCGCCAGTTGCTACAA
>CAZZZY010000382.1:0-6257 GCA_964658545.1 uncultured Acetobacteraceae bacterium
TTCTCTAGGCTCCAAAGTTTGAGAGTCTTGTCAGTACTCCCCGAAACCAGAAGCTTGCCATCGGGACTCCAAGCAACACTCCTGACCTCACCACTATGCGCCATCAACGTCTTCACCTTGTTGTTTGTTAAGTTCCAGAGTTTAATAGTGCCGTCTCTACTCCCGGAAGCCAACATCTTACTGTCACGACTGAAACTGATGCTCCAAATTTCGTCTTCATGCCCATTGAGTGGAGGCATTTCCTTACGGTTCTCCAGGCTCCAAAGTTTGATGGTATTGCCACTCGTCCAAGCTAACAGCTTACCATTGGAACTAAAGCTGACACTCCTAACAGCATTATTGTTTTTTTGCTTTCCGAGTTCCTTGCCATCCACCATGCTCGATAGTTTGACAGTTCCGTCTTCACTTCCCGAAGCCAGCATCTTGCCGTCAGGACTCCAAGCAACGCTATAGACCTTGCTGCTACGCCCCCCTTTTATCTCCGCCAAGGAATTACCATCCACTGTCCTCCAGAGTTTGACAGTTCCGTCATCACTCCCCGAAGCCAGCATCTTGCCATCAGGGCTGAAGTTAACGCTCCTGATAGACTCGCTATGCCCTACAAGAATTTTGAGTTCCTTGCCCTCAAGATTCCAGAGTTGAATAGTGCCGTCATCACTTCCAAAAGCCAGAATCTTGCCTTTGGGGTTCCAAGCTGCGCTTTCGATCCAGCTACTATTTTTAATCGTTCTAAGGATCTCGCCCTCAACATTCCAGATGATGACAGTTTTGTCAATACTCCCTGAAGCTAGCATCTTGCCATCGGGACTCCAAACTACGCTCCTGACAGAATCACCATGCCCTTTGAGGGTTTTGAGTTCCTTGCCATCTAATATCCTCCAGAGTTTGATAGTCTTGTCATAACTCCCTGAAGCTAGCATCTTCCCGTCGGGGCTGAAGCTGACGCTCTCGACTTCTTTATTATGCCCTTTACCTTTAAAGGTTTTGAGTTCTTTACCATCCACCGTCCTCCAGAGCTTGATAGTACCGTCACTACCCCCCGAAGCCAACATTTTGCTGTCGGGACTGAAGCTAACGCTAAGAACGGCATTGTTATGTTTAAGCGTATTTAGTTTTTTGCCGTCTTGATTCCAGAGTTTGATAGTACCGTCATCATCCCCCGAAGCTAGCATCTTACCATCATGGCTCCAAGCGATGCTATAAACATTACCGCCATGCCCCCCTTTAATCCACGGCAATTCCTTGCCATCTACCGTCTTCCAGAGTTTGATAGTGCCGTCATCGCCCGCCGAAGCTAGTATCTTGTCGTCAGGACTAAAACTAACGCTGTTGACAGTTATATTATTATGTTTAAGCGTCCTCAGTTCCTTCCCCTCTTGATTCCAAAGTTTGATAGTGCCGTTACCACCCCCCGAAACCAGCATCTTACCATCATGGCTCCAAGCTATACTTTTAACCATAGTATTCTCATCCGCTTGAAAGCGGTTATACTCTCTCACCTGGTAAACTGCTTGCTGTAGTACAGTCAAAACTTTAACTTTAGTTTCACTGTCTACTCCAATTGCCCCTTTCAACGTTTTCTCTGCTTTTAAAGCTTCTATCAATGCATCAAACTTTTCCTTAGATGCTGCAAGATATGCTTGTGAAGAATTAGTGAGAGCCTTAATTTCGTTAATTGTGGCAAGATTTCTTTGTTCTCGGGCAAGATTTCCTTCAAACCAAGCTGCAAGTGCTAGTACAGCTAAGACTACTCCGGCTGCAACAGAACCAAACAAGGCGCGTTTCAAAAGACTATTAAGTTTAGCTTCACCAAGTTTTCTTTGCTGTCTTTCCCGCTCTAGTAAAGCCATCAACTCGTTTAACTTTGGCTGTTGTTGCTGACGAATAAATAAAGCAATGTAATCATGCACTAGCTGATAACGGTCAGCCGGATTTTCTGGTAACAAAATCACCAAGCCGGATTTGACAAAAATTTGTAGCACTAAATCGAAATTATTCCCACCTGTAGTCTTGTTTGCAACTAATGCTTGCAAATCTCGTTCCAGTTCAATACGAGTTTTTAGTGGGCGTGTTCCTTTTTCATCAGTGAGCAAATATAATAACAACTCTGCGGCTTGTTGATTCTCGACACCGCAATCATTGACCACCTCTGCCAAATAGCGTTTAACCAGTTCTTCTTTAGTTCCACGCTGTTGATATTCTCTTACAGTTGTAATATTCTCAGTTTGTAATTGCGCTCCCACTACTTGCAACTCAATTGGGCGCACTTCACCTAGTTCCCCAGCTAAATCATTTACTAATTGGTCAATTAAAGCTTGTTCTAATTGAAAACTAGTAGCCTGGGTCAAACGCTGGATGATTGACTTGGTATCTTCAGGTGAAAAATTACCTAACTCATAAAGAACATTGTTACTAAGAATATCCTTACCAATTATTGCCATACTAGATAAGCGATTACATTCCAGCAAATAATGCAGGTAATCCACTCGCAATGACAAAATTATTTTCACTGACAGAATATTTAGACATTCTCCCAGAAATTCAAAAAACTGCCGTCTCTGCTTTGGCTCAGTGTAAACAAAGAAAAACTCTTCAAACTGGTCAAAAATCAGGACTGTCCGTAGGTTATGCTGTTCATTTTCCCGCAATTGCTCTCTGAGAGTCGCAGTTTCGGCAACTGTAGCTGAAGTTTCAAGTTCTAATGCCGGACTATTCCCTTCTCTCGACTTATTATATAGCGCCTGTTGCATTAATCGTCCTAATTCTTCGACCCAGTTAGTATAAAACCGCATTACCACGGGCAAATTATCTTGAATTCCGATCGCTTTATTTTTTAAAGCTGGAACCAATCCTGCATTCACCAAAGAGCTTTTTCCTACACCTGACTGCCCATAAACAACTATCAACTTATAGTCCAGGCGACCTATACGCTCAATCAAGCGTTCTACATCTAATAATCGACCTGATGTGGCAATTTCTGGGGCGATATTTTCCTGAGTTTCACCTAAAGTCAACGTTAATTGAGCCTGCTTCGTTGATTGTAACTGACCAGCACCAATAAAAGCTCGTAAACCAAACTGTTGTTCAATAGACTTCTGCTGCTGTTTCGTCTCATAAGCTTTGAGATATTCTTTTTTCTCAAAGTACAGTCGTTGCAGGTAATTGAGAATATTTAGATAAAGCCGCAAGTCGAACAAAGGACTACCAACATCTCTTGCTATTTCTAAGTTGGCAATTGCCTGTCGGGGTTCGTTTAATTGATATTGAGCCTGTGCCAAAATGAAGTTATACAGGCTTAAATCATTTGAGATAATTGCTTCTTCTGATAGTCCAGATACAATCCCTAAACTGTCTTTTATTTCTACACCAGAAATTACTGGGAAAATATCTTTTGCTTTTTGTGCCAACTGTTTAGCTTCACTCCAGCACTCTTGATGCAGTGCAACCTGGGCTAAAAACCCGTAATCTTTCGCTAATTCTATTGGCTGATTGTTAGGTTGATGTAGTTCTAAAGCTCGTTGTGCTAAATTTTTGAGTTGCTCCCACTCTTTCAAATCCCGCAAAATATTACCAAATTTGGTAATATAGCTAGCAATTAAATCTTGACTATTAGCTTCGTTGAGAAATTTAATGTATTCTTGTGTGTATTGGCGAGTTGCTTGCCAATCTGGATGATTAATATCTGATTTTTTTAAAGCTTTGAGATAATAACAGTAAGCTATCTCACCAACAATCTGGGCTTGCTTTTCTAAATTATTCAGTTGTTGCCATATTGCTAAGGCTTTTTGATAATACTCTGAGGCAATATCTATTTTATTATTAGTTTGTTTTACAAAGCCTAGCAGAGAGGCTAAATTAGCTTCGGCTTCGTGGTCATCTGACCGCAATTCTCTCTGTGCTGCCTCTAATTCTAATTCCAGTATTTTGTAATTATTTGTACTTAAATTGCCGCCAAAATATTCATCAGCCAGTCGTTTAATAAACTCGCTTAAATCAGTAGGCGCGATCGCAAAACTCCTGCTGGTTCCCCAACTCTCCAAGTCAGGGGCAATCTCCATGATGGTGTGGTGGATTTCTTCACTAATCCACACGACTATCGGTAATGACAAGCGATTGCGAAATTCTTCGCGTACCTGATTAGCACTTGTCAACATCTGCGGCAAATCCTGCAATGATTCCCAGCCCACAATCATCAGGGCTTGGGTGTCATTCTGTAATTCTTCACGGATCGCAGTATAAAGCGTTCTTTCTGATTCCTTGAGTTGCAGTACCTGAATCTTAAATTGGCAGATTTCACCTAACCTTTTTATCAAGCGACTCTGTAAATCGCTGTAATTGCACCGCGCCCAAATCAACTTGAACTTTTCCACAGAAGCTTGAAGTGTCCAAGCTAGCTGCTGTAGCGAACGCTCGTTGTCTGTGGGTTCATCTGATTGACGCTGTATACTCATACAATTTTAATAACCATGAACTGCTCCCTCACTACTTAAGTCTGCTGCCTCTGCCAAAATTGGATTGACATCAAACCACGATTCACCGCCATCTCGGTATTCAAACACAAATCTACTACGGATCAGCTTTTGGTATCCTTGATCATCGCTGACTTTCTTCTTTTGCTTAACATAACGCAGTAATTCCCACTCCTCATCTGAAATCGGCATCGTCATCTCATTGCGTCGAGAGCGAATTACTTGCTCTAGGGTATTACGGGAGAGCGGAAGTGTCATTTCCTCCTGTATCCAGGTATTCAGCAACCTGAGCAAATCTCGCACATGACCACCACTTAATCTACACAGACGCAAAAGCGTTTCTGCACTGTCAAAGATTTCAGTAATCTGGTTTAACCGCTCATCTGGTTGCAAATCGGGAAATGCTCTAGCAAGTACCATCTGCTGCATCAACGCCATTCCCTGCTCATGTATGCTACCGTCTGGCCATTGCACTGGAACCATCGGCAATACCTTCGGGTCTTCCGGGAATCTTTGGGTTAAGGTTCCGTAATCGTTGGAGAACTTCAGCGCCAGGGGCATTGTGAAAACTAAATGGCAGTTGAGCTTTGTCAAAAACTCTCCTTGATCCACAAACAAGTATTCCTGCTGCGGACGACCCCAAGGTTTAATCCTGTTGTCTATACGGTCAAGGTTATCGACAATCACCACCAATCCCCTTTTCCCCTGCTGCTTCAGTTTGGCGATCGCCGGCTCTAGCAGTTCTCGATTAATTGCTTCTAGCAGTCTAGTTTTCTGTGGCCCGAGGTATTGATTCAGTTTCTCCCGCAGTTGAGGGTTACTTTTGGTCTTTGCTGTAATTTCCCCAATTCCCAGAGCGAGGGAGAACTTTTCTTTTTCAGTAGACAAACCAACGTCGCCAACTGGGGTTTTTACCTTAAACCCCGTCACCTCGGAGTCTAGCGCTCTCAATGCACCTTGCAGCAGTTCATGAAATCTGTTCGGCTCATCCAGCACTATTTTCTCTAAGCTTTGGCTCACACGATGCGCGATCGCTAACAACACATCTGCAATGTCTATGTCTGTCATTTCCAAATCTTCACTGGATTCAAAATACACCACATGGAAGTCCAGCGCTTCAAGTTCTACCTGTAACCTTACTAGTTCTGTCGATTTCCCACAGCCGATATGACCTGTGAACAAAGTACAGGTTGGTTCATTGGCTTTAAAAAACGTAATTTTCTGCTTCAGCTTGCCAATAATATCGCCCCCCCGCACTGAGGAGAAGTCAATGTAGTATTTCCTATCTAAGCCTTGATTGAGGTATAAAGTCCGGCTGGGGTCTGTTCTTTGGAAAAAATCTAGTAAATTTATAGTCATAAAGAAAGTAATATATTCTTGCTTTGACAGCAGTTGGATTAGGGGATAGCTGGACTGACAGAAAGCGAGGTGAAAAAGTAAATTGAATAAGAGGTTGTTTGAAAAGTACTTAGCTGTGATTTTAGGCACTTGTTGATCCCCCCTAACCCCGCTTAAAAAGTGGGGAAGCAGAATTCAAGTCCCCCTTTTCAAACGGGATTTAGGAGGATGTAGAACATTTTGATACTAACAAGAGAACTTGAACTTTTAAAACATCCTCTAAGGGACTTTTAAAATCGTGTCCCTGGTTTACATCTAGTGAATTTGGTATGTAATATTCATCAGCTAAAGTCTTGTGTTTTATGCAAAAATAACCAAAAATTTTGAAAGTGCTATCATGGTCAAACTGATACTTTTTTCCTTTTATCAGCATTGACCAATTTGCGGTCA
>CAZZZY010000383.1:0-6247 GCA_964658545.1 uncultured Acetobacteraceae bacterium
TGATTGGGTCAGAGTTCCCCAATTGTTCACTGTCAACTGTTCACTGTTCACGGGCATTGGGAATTGGTAATTATAGCGCTTCTTGAATGGAAACAATACACTCTGACCTCTCTCCTAAAAACAGAGAGGCTTTGAATCTTGCTCCCCAAGGCTACAAGGGTTGGGGCTGTTCTTGTGAGGTCTGTATTTCATGCAATTGAGAACCGCTATAGTTAGGACTTATTCTTTAACGAAGGACAAATGACCAATGACAAATGACTATCCTTCATAATCCATGAGGACTTGTACCCAGTGTGGTGGACGGGGAATGGGGTTTCCCAGGCGGTCAAAAAGCAACCATGCTGTGAGGTGTACCACAAAAAGGTAGATAAAGTTGTTGAGTAGAATGAGAGCGATCGCTCCTACTTGAATTAAAAACACGCTGGGACTCGCCAACAAACTCAGCTTCAAAAATACCCACTCAATGAACTCAGTCACCTGGGTAATCACATAAATCCATAGGTCTTCACCGGACAAAACAGACAGCAACCACAGCCGAAAAAAAACTCCCAAAGTACCCAACAGTGTACCCAAGGTGATCGAAACAATCCAGGGGACACGGCGACGATACCACGTCGCTCCCAACAGTACGCCCATGAACCCATAAGGCATGACAAACAACAAGCTGCGGGCTGGCCCCATCAGCACCGTCAGGAGTAACCCAGAGGTGAGTGCTGCCATCCATGCCGCACGCTTGCCCCAACGCAGATAAACTAGAGCGATCGGCACCGGAAAAAATATCCGCAAAACTGGGCCCAAGGGAAAGTAGAAATTAATAAACCAAATTAAGCTAGCAGTACTGGCTAAAAATGCCGTTTCCACCATTCTCAAGGGCGCATCAGCCTTGAGTTGAGGAGGCATTAACTGCTGTTCTTTATCTAACCAATGATTGTGGGGAGTTGAAGATTCAGGGGATGGATCTTCCTCCGGCTCATCTGGCAGAGAATCTAAAATACTCATATTTGACAAGTTCTTAAACGATCATTCTTTCCAAGGCTGACAAATCGGGAATACAAATAGTGTCTTGATCCCGTTTAATCAGGCCTTTTTTTTCTAGTCTTGTCAACACTCGGGTCACAGTTTCCCGCGCTAGTCCACTCAAACTACTCAATTCCCGATGAGGTAAATTGGGGATTTCGGTTCCTGTTTGACCTTTTTTTCCCTGTCCTTCTGCCAAAAATAGTAACGTATCTGCCACCCGTGATTGGCTATCAGATTCCCGCAACCGCAATCGGCGATTTACTTGCCGCAAACGTCGTGCCATTAGTTGCGCCAATCGAACTCCCGCTAAGGGTTCTATCTGAAGTAACTTGACAAAATCTTGAGCAGGCATACTGCCAATTACTGTTGGGGCTAAGGTAATCACATCTGTGGATCGAGGGACTTCATCTAGCGCCGCCATCTCACCAAACAATTCCCCTGTGCCAAGAATATTCAGTGTTACCTCTTTTCCTTCCAGATTGTAGGTACGAATTTTTACCCATCCGTCTAAAATAAAATACACAGAACCGCCCCAGTCATTTTCCAGCAAAATTACCTGATTGGCTGGGTGAGTGCGGGTGACAAGATGGATGAGGGCTGATTCTACAGCAGTTTCTGGCAACCCTTGAAAAAAGGGAGCCGAGGCGATCATCCAGGGATTAGCCTGTGCTTGCAAGCTATATCGGTCTTCCATTACCACATTTTTATTCAAGCTGCTATATACACACAACAAACAAGAGCGCCATTTTCAGCCTCAGCCATCAGAGCATAGTTCCCTTTGAAAGAGAAAACTAAACTATGCTACATAAGAAAGCGACAAGAACATTTTCTGAACAATCTTTACCTATAAATAAGTAAAAACGGGGTAAAAGTTTTGCAAAAAGTAGTTTATAGCCTGCGGAAATATTGCTTAGGGGCTAGCTGCAATGCAAACTTGATTAGTTCAAAATATAGGCAAACAACATCAATGATACTAAAGGGAGTAAATTATTGCTCAGGTATTTTACCGATTTTGAAAAAATAGGCAACCACATGATCTGCAAAACTAAGCTTTGTGAAGAAGCCAGGAGGTTGTAATTTATCTGTTGCTCTCAACCCCATCTATATGCAAGCCACAAAATTAGATGATTGCCACGACTCCCAGTAATCCATAACATAATGACAGTCACAAGTCCAAGCAACGGCTTTTGCCACTCAAAACTTCTCCTATTCGGAGACGCTGCGCGAACGGTGATTGTAAAGTAATTACCACATTAGTTGACATACGTTTTTAGGTAAGGTAACAGAAGTGACTTCCAGTGCAGATGAAATTCAACAGATGATCGCAGACATTGACAACTTACTTGCCAGTGGTGGCAAGCGCTTGTCTAGATTTCTGCCTGGTCAGGCGCAGGAGCCTAAAGAAGTTTTAGAACGAATTCGCAACTTCTTGCTGAGGCTACAAGAAAAAGAAGCATTAGAGAGCGCTATTCCAAATCAGTCTTCCGAAGAACCGCGTTCGCCCTTGGCGTTGGCGGAGCCATCGCCTTTATTAACAAAATTTCTTGATCAAGGTTATAACCAGTATCCACTACCACCGCTCAAACCTAATCAGGAACAGAGTCCTGTTGGAGCCGGACAATTAAAAAGTGAATTTTCGAGCTTGATACAGCCATTGCGATCGGAATTAGAATTGCTCTTGCAAGAGCGAGCCAGTCTTGTACAGGAAATTCGGCAGTTAGAGCAAAGGCGATTGCAAAACTACTCCTTAGCGCAGCAGTTGACAAACCAGGATCAAATGATTACCGAGTTTTTACAGGTACTCATGAGTCGCCTTGTGCCAAATTTAACGCCACTGGTAGCACCAACTTTGGGAAATTCTGCCAGTTCATCAGGAGTGATTAATCACGCAAACTCAGAATCATCAACTTCTGCAACTCAACCTTTATTAGAATCAGCAGACCGTGTGGAGCAGTTAACCCAGCTAGCCAGGGAGTTAGATCAACGCCTATTATCACTAGATGGGACTGTGAATGTAGTCTTTGAGGCACTACAGCGCAATATTAATACCTATTATGAGTCACTGTCGCAAGCACTGGCAAGGATGCATAGTAAGGGAATGCAAGGCGAACAGTTGATGGCTAGCTTTCTCAATAATTTGACCCAGCCTTTACAGCAACAATCCTCTAGTTACCCGCCATCTTTTCCGGTAGTAGAATCTGATACACCACTATCACCATCATTGGCAGATCCAGCCGAGATCGCTGCTGAAGTTGCGTCTCAACCCTTGGAGCAAATCCTGCCAGAAACTCCATCTCCACTTATAATTAATTCTGAGCAACAGGATACTAACCTCACAGAGGATTTAGACACAGTGCTGTTGCAGCTTGGCTTAGACTCGTTTCAATCTTCTGAAACCCCGACCGAATTACCACAAGATATTTCTGCATTAGTTGGTGATGAAGTAGACCAACTTTACGCCAGTTTGTTTGGTACTGATGATGTTAATAATCGAAGTCTGGATGTAGCCACAAATGACTTATCTGCTTCCACAGCCTCCCAGTCAACGTTGAACATCGCTGAGAGTCCATCTGTCCCTCAAAACGTTGATTCTGCGATTTTGACACCAGATACAGGTATTTCAGACCAAGAGACTTTAGGAGAAACCACAAATTCATTATCAGAGCCACAGGAAGAACTATTTTTTGAAGAGGATACTGACCTAGATTCGCCTCTGAGCTTTTCTACACCACAAACAGACACTTCCCCTACGCAACTCGATACTCAGCCAGCTAGTGTTGATACAATTAATACCCTAACTGAGCTATTGCCTAATGCAGGTAGTGAGCAGCAATTGTTGGAAATATCATCCTTTGTGGATAATGCCACAACGACAGCACCAGTTACTCCAGAAGTAGCAGAAATTGCGTTGGTAAAGCCTACCGTACTCCTACAGGGAAGCGAGCTACGCGTAGCGTCTGGCAAAGAAGGTATCGACACACCAGAAATATTGATCAACGATGATCAGCCAGAACCTTTTTTAGATAACTACATTGCGGCTTCGCCACAAGAAAACTTGCTTTCTGTTGAGTCAAACCAGGCTCCAGTCGTACCTGATATTTCTTTAGATGAAGAACAGTTGCAGCAATTAGATCGGGATTTAGCTAATTTTGATCAGCAGCTAAATTCTGAGTCGCAGCCAACTACCAATTTGGATATTTTCTCGGAACCAATTGATCAAACTCAAGACACAATCCCCACAACTTTCCCTGAGCCGCAAACAGAAAATACCTCAACTGCTGCTGCATCCAGTTTGGCAGTTCCCCAGGTAGAAACTGAAGAACAAAAGGAAATTGCAACTCCTGTTCAAGACAGTTATTTACCTGCAATTCCCAACTCCATCAACAATCCAGAAGTTTCACTCAATGTTCTAGAATCAATCTGGTATTTAGGAATTGATTTAGGTACAACAGGAATTTCTGCCGCATTATTAAATCGCTCGACTTTTGTTGTACATCCTATCTACTGGTCAGCAGAAAATCCTCCGGGAACAAGTTCCTTCCAGCAATCATTTCGTTTACCAACAGAGGTTTATCTTCCTACAGCTTCTATACCCCAGGGTGAAAATGAAAGTATCGAAGTCCATGAGCAGACAGCACCTGCGGCTGTAGCCCAAGATAAAGCGCCTGACCACTCAGCTATTGCTACAACAAACAATCTCTACTCGGCGCAGTTGAAGCCCTATTTACAAGTAGCCATTCCCTACAAGAGTGAACGGCAAAAATGGGAACCTGTTTTGCAATTAAATGAATTTTCGGCAGGGCCTTTAATTTGGGTTGTGCGATCGCTCTCTAAATTACTTTTAACCCTCAAATCCGATCAAACAAGCACCACCCCTAGTTTAATGGCTACTGCTGTTGGGATCAACGAACCAGATTTCCCGAAGATTATCAATAATATTGCTGGTGTAATTTGCACCTGTCCGTCTAGTTGGTCGGAACAATACCGCTTTAACGTGCGGGAAGCTTTACTCACCAGCAAACTTATCCAACATCCGCAGCAAGTCTTTTTTGTGGAAGAAGCGATCGCTAGTCTACTCCCAGAACTCGAAGCTGCTAGCGGTGAGCAAATAAAATTAATCGATAGTCAAGGTTCTCATCCGGCAAAAACCAGCGAACATCCCATTGTTGGTAACACCCTGGTAATTAACATTGGGACAACTGCCACAGAAATGTTGTTGGTTGATGTCCCAGAACGTTTGCTGCAATTGACATACAATGATTTCATGCTCCACAGTTTTGCTTATGCTGGCAAGGGAATTGAACAAGATATTATTTGCCAGCTGTTATTGCCACCTAAATCTCGGCAATCACGCCTAGAAACGCCAAGCGATGGCAAAACCATTAACAGTAATCCTTGGCAATGGCAACCGTCAATTCCCGGTTTAGACCAAATGCGTTGGCAGAGTTTAGGTTTGGAAGACTTAGGACTACCCAGAGTCGGAGAACCAGATATCACCGCCCGGATTCGCCTCCAGCAGCGTCTAGAAAGTTCTCTACTGGGACAAGCTGTATTAGATGCGGCACTAGCCCTAAAGCTGATTTTACAACACCAAGATTCTTTTACCCTGGAATTAGCCGATCAACAGTGGATTTTGCAGCGACGAGACTTAGAAAGCCAGGTATTCATCCCCTTTGTGCGCCGCCTGAACCGAGAACTCAACAAATTATTGGTAGCTCGTGGTATCCCCACAGAAGCAATTAATCAAGCGATCCTAACTGGTGGGGTGGCTTGTATAGGGACAGTAAATCGTTGGTTAAGACAAAAACTCCCCAACGCTAAGATTATTCAAGATTTATATCTCGGCGAAAATGGCGCTCCTAATTGCAGTCGCGTTGCTTATGGTTTGGCGATGCTGCCTTTACATCCCCAGATATTAGATATACCCAGGCAACAATACACTGATTATTTCCTATTTACAGAATTGCTGCGGCTACTGCCAGATCGGCCTTTATCTTTCGGCGAAGTTATCCAGTTATTTGAGGGTCGCGGAATCAATACTCGCACTTGTCAGCAACGCCTGCTGGCTTTTTTGGAAGGTGAACTGCCTTCAGGATTGATACCTTCAGTTACAGATTCGACTTGGCTAACTCAGAGTTCACAAGAAAATCCTGACTATCAGGCGATCGCCACAGCACCACTTTTTGAAAAACAAGGGAGTCTCACTTATCGCCCCAATTCCCAACAA
>CAZZZY010000384.1:0-6246 GCA_964658545.1 uncultured Acetobacteraceae bacterium
CTTTCATGGTCCTTGGGCTTCTGAGAGTCAGCAAGAGGTAGTTAATAAAAATCTTAGTCTTTTGATTAAGCACTGGTTAATAGAACAAAACACTTATAATCGCTGTGATCGCTTCATTGTTTTGAGTAAAGCATTTGGTAAAATTTTACATGATAAATATCAAGTACCGTGGAGCAAAATTAATGTGATTCCTGGAGGAGTTGATATTAACTGGTTTCAACCAAATTTATCACCGCCAGAAGCTTGTAAACAGCTAGGCTGGCCCAATAATCGCCGGATAATATTTACATCCCGCCGCTTAGTACATCGAACGGGAGTTGACAAATTATTGCAGGCTTTGGCTATAATTAAGCCCAGAATACCAGATGTTTGGCTAGCGATCGCAGGTCGTGGTCACATCCAAACTGCACTACAACAACAGGCTACAGAATTAGGACTAGACGACAACGTTAAATTTTTAGGTTTTCTACCTGATGAGCAATTACCTATAGCTTACCAAGCTGCTGAATTGACTGTTATGCCTAGTCAATCGTTTGAAGGATTTGGATTAGTAATAGTTGAATCTCTAGCCTGTGGAACTCCGGTTTTATGCACCCCAGTTGGGGGAATGCCGGAAATTTTATCAGAATTTTCACCCGATTTAATTACTAGTTCAATAGAAGCCTCGGCTATTGCTGAAAAATTAGAACAAGTGCTTTTGGGAAACATCCTCATCCCTTCACGATCAGCCTGTCGCCAGTACGCTACTACACACTACGACTGGAATCAAATCGCCCAACAAGTACGGAATGTTTTATTAAATTAAACTAGAGACGAGCCTCTGTATTGTATTATAAGGAAGTTTTATGAGAATTCTTTTCCTAGACCAAAGTGGTAAACCAGGCGGTGCCGAATTATGTTTAATAGATATTGCTAAACCGTATCGGCATCATAGTTTGGTAGGTTTGTTTGCAGATGGGCCTTTTAGAACTTTACTACAGCAAAATCATATCCCAGTAGAAGTCCTCGCAACTGAAGCAATCCAAGTTCGCAAAGAAAGCAGTTTGGTGCAAGGATTAAAGAGTTTGGTACAACTTGCACCTTTGATTACTAAGGTAATTAAAAAAGCGCGTGAATACGATTTAATCTACGCCAATACCCAAAAAGCATTAGTTGTAGGAGCATTAGCAAGTTTTTTCAGTCGTCGTCCTCTGGTTTATCATTTACATGATATTCTTTCCACAGAACATTTTAGCCCAACTAATCTTCGCATTGCTATTAACTTAGCTAATCATTGTGCCTCATTAGTAATTGCCAATTCCCAAGCTAGTCAAACAGCCTTTTTGCAAGCAGGAGGACGGCGAGACATCATCGAAGTTGTCTATAACGGCTTTGATCCAAAAAATTATCAAACTGATGAGTCTGACATTAATAGATTACAGCAACAGTTAGGATTGCAAGGAAAGTTTGTAGTCGGACACTTTAGCCGTCTTGCACCTTGGAAAGGACAGCATATTTTAATTGATGCCCTTGCCAAATGTCCCCAAGAGGTGATAGCAATTTTAGTGGGTGATGCACTATTTGGCGAACAAGATTATGTCAAAAAGTTACACCAACAAGTGGCCCAACTGGGACTAGAAAACCGCGTCAAATTTTTAGGATTTCGTTCAGATATTCCCCAATTAATGGCAGCTTGTGATTTGGTGGCACATACCTCTACTTCCCCAGAACCCTTTGGTAGAGTGATTGTAGAGGCGATGCTATGTGGAAAACCTGTAGTTGCAGCCAAAGCTGGGGGTGTAATAGAATTGGTAGAACACGGACTTAATGGTTTTCTGGTGACACCAGGAGAATTCCAGGAACTTGCACAAGTAATTATCACCTGTCTTCAGGAGACGGAAATAACTGCAACTATAGCCAATAATGCTAGGATTACGGCTAGTGGGCGTTTTGATGTTGCAATTATTAATCAGCAAATTGCCCAACTGCTGTCCCACAAATTCTAGTACCGCAAGGCGTTGAGTTGTTGAGCGATCGCTAATCTTGCTGAAAACTTAGTACAGCTTTGCGTAAAATCGTGGCGAATTGAGGCTGGAAATTTAAACGCAGAGGGACCATTGGTAAGCGCAGAGGTACGCCAAGAATTCGCTACGAATTAATGAAATGCTGTACTTAGCTACACTAAATTGATTACGCATATATTCTAAGCGATCGCATTAAGCCACTTCCCGCAGTTGTGGTTGTGATGGCACACTCACATCTGGAAACGAAAGCGAGAGTTGTTCCGCTTGAGGGACTGCGGCTTGCTCCAAAACTTGAACTTCGATATTCACGCTCACCAAATAACTGCCTGTATCAGCACCAACCGCTTCAGCAATTAATTTAGCAATATCTGGGCGTTTGGCAGTTAGCGGATCGCGTAAAATACACCGATCCCATTCATGCTTGGCAGTCGGATTGAGGTTGAGAATGTAATGCTTCATCATCGAACTAACCCTTGAATCCATCTTCCAGAAGGTTCTCACGCAGCCGTTAGGTATTTCATTAGGCTTTGTGGACGCTATATACATTATAGTATATTTGTACTAAAATGGGGCGATATCTGAGTGAGAAAGTAGGGTAGATAGACTATTCATCGCAGCGCACGGTGTACATTAGCCATATTTCTGTGCTACATCCCATTATTTTAGGGGCAGATGCGAAGAATCGAAGTGCGATACCGACGGTGGGCAAAGCCAACGCTAAACTTATCCATTTCCTTCTTCTGCAATTTGGTGGCGCGTCTGAATCCCTAATCCCAGAAAATCTGCCCATAGGTAATTCTAATAAAAAAATATTGCAATTAAGCTTACAAAGTAACGCATAAGTTTATACAAACTGCTATATGGCAAATGTCTATATTATTGACCTATTTGTGATTGGTCTACTTCTGCTAATGGTAACATTAGGGTCAGGTTGGATTGCTCGTCTACCTCTTTCCTTTGCCATTATCTACCTAATAGTTGGTATTTTTCTAGGCCCTTATGGCTTAGGGCTGATTCAATTACGTCGAGATCAAATTTTCAACGCTGAACTGCTGGAAAAAATAACAGAACTTGTAGTAATTATTTCTGTCTTTAGCTGTGGCTTAAGAATAGTTCGTCCTCTAAGGTTGGGAATTTGGGATATTACAGTGCGATTGATTGTATTTCTGATGCCCATTTCAATTTTTGCTCTGGCTGTTGTGGGTAAATTCTTTTTAGGAATGAATTGGGGAGAAGCAATTTTATTAGGAGCAATTCTTGCACCTACAGATCCAGTCTTAGCATCAGAAGTACAACTGACCGATACAAACGACCAAGATGAGTTGAGATTTGGTTTAACTTCTGAAGGTGGGTTAAATGATGCCTTAGCTTTTCCTTTCGTTTATTTTGGCCTTCATGCATTAAAAGATGATAACTGGGGTAACTGGTTTAAACAGTGGATTGCAGTTGATTTAATTTGGGCGATCGCAGTTGGCATTATTATGGGAATTGTTGTTGCTAAATCTATAGTTTGGATTGAAAATAAAATTCAAAAACGCCGTGCTACCGATAAGTCAATGGAAGATTTTATTGCTATTAGCACAATTCTAATAACTTATTCTTTAACAGAAATGCTTAGGGGCTATGGATTTTTAGCAGTATTTGTTGCTGGATTAGTTGTCCAACGAAGTTATAAAAGTCCTGAAAAACCACTAGCACAATTAGAATTTATTGAACAAGTTGAAAAGCTGTTGGAAGTTGGAACAATTTTATTATTGGGTTCAATATTGTTATTGAAACCAATGCTCAATTATGCTACACAATCTTTGTTAGTGACAATTTTGTTATTATTCCTAATCCGACCTGTAGGAGTTTGGATTAGCACAATAGGTAAACGTCCTCTAGACTCACACCGCCGAACCTTTCACCCAGGAACTCGCTGGTTATTTGGATGGTTTGGTATTCGCGGTGTCGGCTCTTTATATTATCTCGCCTATGCCTTTGGCAATGGCTTAAAAGGTGAAGCTGCCGAAAAAATTGCTTGGATAACTTACACCACTATTGTAGTTTCTGTGATTATACATGGCATCAGTGCAACTCCATTAATGAAGTTGTATGAGCGCAATTTTGCTAATCAGAAAAAATCTACTCCTCCCGCCACAATTGATGAATTTGATTGAAGGAGGCATACGGTGTACGCACATCTTTGGACAAAACAAAAATAGTTACAAATCCTCCTAAATCTCCCTTTGTAAGGGAGACTTTGAGGAATTTTTGCCCCACTTTTTTAGGTGGGTTGGGGGATCAAAAACCTGTAGAACAACTCTAGAATACTTGTGTGTACACAGTAGCTATAAGCAAAGGGGGTTGGGGTTAGGTCTATAATTCCCTATTTCCCTGTTACCTTTTCAATAACTTCTTTTGCTTTTTCACCAAAAGTTTCTGGGGGATTTTGTTCTTTCTCAGCCTTCAAATTCCTTTCGTAAGTTTTCTCTATAGTATTAAGATTTTTGGAATCTTTTATTGCTTGCTCATAAGCTTTTTGTCGTTCTTCTTCTTGAACGCCAACACCTGGATCATATTCATTAGATCGATTAATTTTTTCTTCAGAATTGGGTTTATACTCTGGAGGTATTAGCTTTAATTCTTCAAGTGTAGTTGCATAACTAGCTTGTTGAACGAATAGAAATGAACCTGATAAGCTAATGGAAACCATCAAGCAAACAACTAAAAAGCTTGAACGTAAAGCTTGTTTTAAAGTTAATAGAATTTTTTGCACGAAAAACTCCTCCTGTTGTTCTGTTATAAGCCTTGATTATGTATAAATATATTCAATATTCAAGGCTCACAGGCATCGTAAATGTTTAGGTACAGTTTTTCCTTCTATCGCAAGGTATATTAATTTTTACCTATAGTAAGAGTGTACAGATGTACGCCCTTACTCTGTATCCGAATATTCGTGAAATTGGATGAAATTTTCAACGAGTATGTTTAACCCAAGAGGATTAAGCTATAACCAACTGTGATTAATTTTAATTCCTCGGCTTTGCATTACCTCTTCAAATAAATTTGTTGGGAGTGCTTCTTCCACAGCAAAAACACCTGGTTTATTTAATTTACCTTCTAGCAATAATTGGGCAATACTACCTGTGCCACAACCAGAAGCTATCGCTGTATTTTCATGTACTACAGTTGAACAATAAACGGCAGCTTCATCATTTTTTTGCCCTGTAACTTCTGAACGAACTGCTACCCCAATTCCACTGAAATTATTAGTGACATCTGTCATCGAATGGCTGACATGAGACAAAAATTCAATCATGTAACGACGCTGCATTAACCACTTGGGAAAAACGTGTGCCGCAATCCAAGTTAAGTGATTGTAAAAATCAGGAATAGAGCCAAACTTAGTAATTACAGTTTCTACTGATGGGAAGGCGTTGGGTAATGTAAAGGTTTCTGGCATATCAAACCAGTAAACTCCGCTGCGTTGATATGGAGGTGGAAATTCAACTATTTCTCTTTCACTATAAGGCTTGATTATCTCCCATTTTCCATCTATCCAAGCCTCAAAAGGATACTGCAATCCTAGAAAAGTTGTCCGCATTACTGTAATGCCAGCACCACCAGAACCCGAAACTAAATAACTTAAATGGATCTTTTCTGGTTTATCAAATTGCTCAACACCTTGACGAACCATACTGTTAGAAATACCAGGAAAAATACCAGTATTAATAATTGCCGTCACACCAGCAATAGCAGCTTTTTCATGATAATTGAGAGCTTTATTGGTATAAGAACGATGGTCGCTGACATCTACATAATTAACACCTTGAGCAATACAGATTTCCAGAACATTAGTATCTCGATAGTGAAATGGCCCAGCACAATGAATGACCAAATTAGAGTTTGCGATCGCATTTTGCAACTTGTCAACTTCTGCCAAGTCCAATACTAAAAACTGCACTTGTCCTCCTGAAGACAAGCTAACAGCCTTCCCAAACTCAGCAGAACGTCCAGTAATCGTAATTTGCGCCTGCGTATGGGTAGCTAGATCGTGAGCAACACTGCTACCAATCCGCCCTCGTCCACCAATAATTAAAACTCTGTCTGTCATTACTCCAGATTCGCAACACTAACCTTATTTCATCAGTTTTGCGTCCTGTTTGCCATCGGTTATAAGTATGATTTATACTATTTAACGAAATCCTAAGTACAGCATTTCATTAATTCGTAGCGAATTCTTGGCGTACCTCTGCGCTTA
>CAZZZY010000385.1:0-6245 GCA_964658545.1 uncultured Acetobacteraceae bacterium
TGGGTGGCTTATTTCCGCCGTAACGTACTAGGTGTAAATAAATTCAAGTTTGTAGTGAGTTAGCGCGGTCTTAGAGGTATTATAAAACACTTACGTACCATAAGGGAAGGATTCTCTACGAGAAGAGGCTACGCATTAACTTTTCCTTCTTTTATGTGCAATCAGCCTACCGAAACCAAATTGTCAGAGGATTTCGGGAGATTTCTGGAAAAGGGATAATGCCTTGTGTAGTCTACCTCAACTATCAATTTGAAGTTCAATTTGGCTCAAGAGGGACTCATGATTAATCGGGCTTTAGACATCATCTTTGTAGATTCCTTTGCCTTTGTAATTAATATTGCATTTGGGACACTGCTTCGTACTAAAATATGCAATTACTCGTGGGAAGGAAAAATACCCTTAAATTCTCAACCAGAAGAGATTAGCTCTAATCCATCAACTTCAACATCATCTTCGGAAAACATACATTGAAGCACTCCCAGGACTGATACGCTGTTAATTAAGGCAAAACTTCTATTAGACAAATTGTAAAATCAATGAATTACCTTGTTGCCGTATTAGCAGACCGGATTCAAGCCGAAGCCGCTTACTTAGCTTTAGAAAAAGAAGGCATAAACAGTACTATCCTGGGGAAGGGGTATAAGACGGCTGACGAGTTTGGCTTAATTGACCCCAAAGACCAAGCTAAAAAGCAAGCACAATTGATGGCAACCTGGCTGATACCATTTGGCTTTTTTGCAGGTTTTACATTCAGCCTTATCACTGGTTTAGATACTTTTTCCTGGGCGGGTGAAGTTGGCAATCACATTGTTGGCGGACTTCTGGGTGCTGTTAGTGGTGCTATGGGTGGTGTAGTTGTAGGTGGCGGAGTCGGGTTACTCGTAGGTGGTGGTGATGCTTTACCTTATCGCAACCGTTTAGATGCAGGTAAATACTTGGTTGTCGTTCAAGGATCTGAAACTCTTACTCGGCAAGCAACCCGAATATTACGTCAGTTTGATCCAGAAAATATTCAAGGTTATGCCGACACAAATACCGTATACTGAATAAATTAATGTTGCCACGAGAAGAACTTTTAAAAGGTGTTGAAAATCGAGATAGTTTAGCTCGTGTAATTGACCAAGCGGAGCAAGCCATCAAAACTTGGGAAGTGGTTTTGACAGATTTTCTATCTCCCCCGGAATTGGTGGAAATTCAACGGGTGTTTAGTCGATTAACAGAAGTGCAATTAGTTGCGTGGGGCGGATATCCACAAGCTGAACGTCAAAGAATAGCGATCGCTCGTTCGGAACTCCCCCTAGATCAATCTCAAGTTAGCCTTGTCGCCGTGGAAATTGCTGGTAATTTCCTGTTTGATACCGCCTCTCACCGCGACTTTTTAGGCGCAATGTTGGGAACTGGAATTGTTCGTGAAAAGACGGGAGACATTATTGTTTTGGGGGAACGAGGGGCGCAGGCGATTGTCGCACCAGAGTTGGTGGAATTTTTGGAAATGAGTCTTAAACAGGTGCGATCGGTTCCTGTGAAAACTCAACGGATCGAGGTAACTGAATTAAAGGTTCGGGAACCCAAGAAAAAAGAACTAACTACTGTAGAGGCTTCTTTGCGATTAGATGCGATCGCATCTGCTGGTTTTGGTATGTCCCGCAGCAAAATGGTTGATTTCATTGATTCTGGTGATGTCCGCGTCAATTGGAAGGAAGTTACCCAAGCTAGTTCTCAAGTCAAGTCAGGCGACTTAATCGCCATTCGCTCTAAAGGGCGTTTAGAAGTTGGGGAAATCGCCGTTACAAAAAAAGACCGTTACCGAGTTCAATTAACAAGGTATATGTAAGAACTGAGGAGTTAAGAGTTTTAAATTCACCAGTTTCTTTAACTCCAAACCCCAAACTCCTAACTCATAACTATATACCAATACGCTTGGGTTAAGCGTTTTTTTCTTCTCTCTGTGTACTCTGCCTGTGGTACCCTGCGGGTACTCCGTTGGAGAACTCGTAGAGTAGCCGCTTTGCGTCTACGTTAAAAAAACTGACTTTAACAAAGACTTTTAGCCTTAACCCAAGCGTATTGAAATATAAAGGCGATCGCACACTAGATTTAATGTGGCGATCGCCTATCAGGGGTAATTAAAGTCACGATTTGAATTGAGTTAAATCTAGTAGCGGGATTGTGGTACTAAATTCAAGTTAGAATTCAGTGTGATCTTCAAATCTTGTGCCGGTCTGAGGACAAAGGCATTTACTTCTTTTTTCCGCAACAGGATACTTGCACCCGCACCCGCACCCGCACCGAGAACAGGTTTTAAGTCGTCAATTCTGTGGTTGCCAGTAATTAGTGAACCTAAAAGACCAACACCCCCACCAATGGCTGCATCAGTTAAAACCTGATTTGTGCTGGGCCCCTGTGTAACTTTTTGAGTTGTGGTGTATGTCCGAGAAGTTGCATTAATCGACTGACGCTGACCATTAGAAAATTCTAATTCTTGAGCGACAAACCGCACGCCTTTTCCTTTATTATCATCAGTATTTCTTGATGAATAATTATCTAAGTTAACAGATTCTAAGCGTCCATTTACTTTAGTGCCGGCGGGAATCAAAACATTTTTATTTCTGTCGATAATATCATTTGCTATTCTCAAAGTCAGAGATTTACTTTCCCCCGGAACAATGGTAATTGTCTCTTTTTCGTAGGTGACAGGAAAAACAACCCCAGAAGGAATAGTAACATTTCCATATTGCCCAATTCTGTCTTGCCCAATTGTGTATTGTGCATTAGCTGGAGCAAAGCTGAGTAGTGGACTAATGACGCTTGTAGTAACGGCCATTGCCATAAGTGCAGCAGTTCCATATTTCCATTGATGTAAGCGTGTCATCAGAGGATTGGCCTTTATGTATGTGATGTATGTAATGACGGGGATTTACTGAGTTTGTTTCTGACTGTTTTCCAACCTGTCTATAAGCGGATTCAGAAGAGAAAAGTACTTATTATCATGGGTAGTCTGTGCGATCGCTCCTGATAATTTATATCCTGCTAATGTGCGTCACTAAAAATCAGAGGCACCACATTAAGAAGACGTAAATGAATATCATTTTGCTCCCAAATGCTATTATTTCATGTCCACATATCTAAACCATTGAATAGAGGCGAATGGGCAAACTGCGAACTCTTGCTTCCATTGTAGATTGATTTGCTAGGACTTGGAAAATATTCTCGCTTTCTTAACGAATGATGTACCTATGGAACGGAAAGATCAACTATCTGCTACGTGTGTATTTAAGATTGATACTGACGCTGTTGAATCTTTGCTCATATTAAAATAATTATTAAGTTAGAGACCATTTATAAAGTAAATCAAAAAGTAGGGTGTGTTACGGCTTTAGCCTAACGCACCGTTAGATAACACGGTGCGTTAGGCGCTCAGATTGTATTTCTCGTGACAAATCATATCGAAGTATGCGCCTAACACACCCTACAAGAATTTTATTTTTACTTTATAAATATTCTCTTAATCCTCAAGAGTTTTCGACATTTTCCTCATAACTTTGACAAAATCTCTGGTAACAACTGACTAGGAACTTTAGATAAAGCTAGATTTTGTCCCTGTATCCCTAATTCATTATGAAAAGCACGAATAGTTTTCACCACATAAGCGAAAGTCGCTTGATAAGCTTCTGGCTGTTTGCTCAATCCATTTAAGGCTTGTAAATGGTTATCTAATGACACTTCTAAGTGTTGAGAACGTGTTGTATTGTCACCATTAAACGATTTATCTATTACTAGCTGATAATGTGCTAGTCCCAGGTTATTATAAGAGGCAAGCAAATCGAAACTTAAAGGAATACCGCTCAGTGAGTGAGCCAAGGCTATGGCCTCTTCGTAAGCGCTGATGCATAGTTGCAGATAATTTTGCCGTGCCTGTTTAGTTGTCTGAGATAGGTTTGCTAGATGCCAGTAGGCAGTACCCAGATTATTTTGTGTAGCGGCGCAGGCGCTGGGAACATTAGCTGGAGTGCGATATTTGAGAGCTTCGTTATAAACATTAATAGCTAGCTGGAGATTTTGGGCAGGTTGTTCGTATTGTGCCAGATTCCAACAAGCAGTACCGATGTTGTTTTGAATCATGCCATACTTAAGCGGTTCCTCTTCGGGGTTGTAGTGTATGAGTGCTTCGTTGTAAGCTGCGATCGCTTTCTTTAAATGCACAATCGGTTGATTGTATTGCCCTAGATGCCAGTAAGCAGTACCCAAATTGTTCTGGCAAGCCGCATACTTCAATGAATCCATATCGGCTGTACGATAGCTGAGTGCTTCACTGTAAGCTAAAATTGCCTGCTGCCAATTTTCAGATGGGTGAGAAAAACGAGCTAAATCACCATAAGCCGTCCCCAAATTATTTTGCACCCGAGCGTAAGTTTCTGGATGTGTCTGGGGCGAAATCATCTTTAACGCCAGCTGATAAAATTCTATTGCCTGTTCTATATAAGTTTGTCCCTCCTCAGAATTAGGTGGTGTGCGGTATAGCATCCAATAGAGTGTACCCAAATCATTCAAGATATCTGGGAGTTGCGATGAGGTTTCGTCATAGCTAATTGCCTCCTGATAGGCAATAATTGCCACCATCAGGTTTTCTAGGGTTGACTCTCCTTGTTCAATGCGAAGGCGGTATAAAGTGCCCAAGCGATGATAAGCTTCTGCCAGTGTCTCCCCTGAAACTTGCTTTTTGTGTAATTCTTCAATCTCCAGCAAAATCTGCTGCGGTTGTAAGTAATTCTCAGTATTTTGAGTAGAATTTGTGTTGATTGTTGCTATTACTAGTTCCGTCAACTCACTACTAACATAAGATAGAGATGACAGTGATTGATTATTACTCCCACTACCAGACCTATTAATAAATTCCTGCTGTTGTGGCGTAGCTTTCTGAATTTCATGTCCACCATTCTCTTCATCTGCTGAGAAATCGGAATTATTCTCAAACTTGAACTCGGAGGCTGCCGTTCTGAGTTCTGCTTGATTAACTGATTCATCTAGAATCGATTGTTCAATATTCCCTAAATCCAAGCTTCCAGAACGTGAAAAACGTTCTGGATAGCCAGAATTTTGAGTGGCGGGTGTGGGTTCTCCAGCAAACACAAATACGCCAGTCCGACAACGCCAAAACTGTGGTGCTGATTGCCTGATGGCAGATAACCAAGGGCGCGGTATCCACAACAGCAAGTTAGATTCTAGGAATCGGCTGGATTCTTGGGTAGAGAAATATTGTTCACTTAAACGGAGATAGTGCAAAAATAATCGTTGGGTTGCGACTGGTTGCTTGGTGAGATGCTCCACGCCTACAATCTGAAATGCTGGGACTGGAAAAGGTTTTCCAGGGGTATCTTTTGATGCCCCAACAATTGGCGGTGGATAATTTGCCAACCATTGATTTATCTGGACTATGGGATTGGGATCGTTTAAATTCAAACGCAAAGTGACTAATCGCGGATAAGCTGGAGTGCTGTTTTCCTGAGCATTTGATGATTGATATAGCACCTGTCCAACAGGATAAGCCAATGTAGAATGTAAACGGGCTGCTACTTGATTTCTTAAGTGTAAATTATCACATACTGATAAAAAAAGTTGTCGTCGTAAGCCAAGACTTAGGGCAAGTTTCAGGCGGTGGTATGCTTGCCGATTCCAAGTAGAATTCTTGTTCTGTACAGTATCATTCACGCTTAAAGAGCCAAAACAAACTATATATCACCTTTCTGGGTGCATCCAAGTGGGCTAAACTCATAATAAAAATGATTTTTAAGTAGATATTGTACTGCTCAGAATAAATTGAGCCTTAAGGTATAGCATCAACATTTAAGTATAATTATATACTCTAAGGGCTAGTTTAATTTTAACAAAAAATAAAAAAGCAGGCCCCTCTTAAAATCGGAACCTGAAAAACTATAAATTAAGATGAAATTTTCTGAAAATATTTTATGGTCAACTGCTCTTAGAAACAAAGAAGGCGACTAGAATCAAGCCGACAACCAAAACTGTAGCGGCGATTCCTAGTAAGATATAAGTTCGTTTTTGCCCTTCCGTGGGAGGTTCTGCTTGATAAATCTTTGGTTCCCGGGCAAAGTTATTCAGAAGGCCGCCTTCTTCATTGGTATAGGGCATGAATTAATTCCTTTAGCTTTATCGTTAATTTAATGTTACATAAATGCTAAATCTGCTCTGAAACTGCTAGACAAATCGTTACATTGGGAATTGGG
>CAZZZY010000386.1:0-6227 GCA_964658545.1 uncultured Acetobacteraceae bacterium
CATTTGTCATCTGTCAAGAGCTAATGCCCCATGCCCCATGCCCAAAGGAGTTTTATCATGACTGAATTAGCACCAATCATTCAATTAGGCAATCCAACATTGCGCCAAAAAGCTGCTTGGGTTGACAATGTTCAAGATGAGGATATCCAAAAATTAATTGAAGACCTAATCGCTACTGTTACCAAGGCTAATGGTGTGGGGATTGCCGCGCCTCAAGTAGCACAATCCTATCGTTTATTTATTGTGGCTTCCCGTCCTAATGCCAGGTATCCCAACGCCCCGGAAATGGAACCTACTGCTATGATTAATCCCAAAATCATTGCTCATTCACCTGAAGTTGTCAAAGATTGGGAAGGTTGTTTAAGTGTTCCAGGAATTAGGGGGTTAGTTCCTCGGTATAAAACTATTGAAGTCGAATACACCGACTGTCAAGGCAACTTACAAAAGCAACAATTAACCGATTTTATTGCTCGGATTTTTCAACACGAGTCCGATCATCTCGATGGTATCGTATTTGTAGATCGTCTAGAGAACACTCTCGATATGATTACTGAGCAGGAATACCAAGAACGAGTAGTTAACAAATAAAAATATGGCTACTGACTTGTGTGTACACATTAGCTCTGCAAGCAGGGAGGAGTTCAATGGCTATGCGATCGCCTTAAGCGTGTATTTCGCAAACTCGATCGTCCCGCCACAACTGATATAACCGCGTCGCTGGCATCGTCATATATAAAACATCGCCAGCACTGAGGTTGGTTTCTAATAAATCCCACCCGTGAAGGTTTTGATGATTCGTTTCTACGTATAAAGGTACACAATCAGCAGATATCGCTACATCTTTCACCCACTGACCACAAAAGGCGTGTGAAGGTGTAATGACAGTCGCAAAAGCTACCCAAAGACTATCGGCTGTGATGCCATTACCAAGAATGCGTCCCCCTAGTGCAGCAGCAGCAAAAGCTGGGGCTGCTAGTTCAGCGGGACTCAGTACTGCCTCGAAGCCAAATAGCTGTTGTGCTATGCCAGCAAAATCGGGATCGGCATAATGAACAATCACCGGAATGCTTGGTGTTAAACCTTTGGCTTTGAGGGCAATTTCCAGATTGGTAGCATCATTGCTAGTAACAGCAAGCACAGCGGCAGCAGAGTCTATATTGCTGGCTTTGAGTATTGTACGAAAGCTGGCATCTCCTTGAATAACGGGGATACCTAATTCGCGGGCAGTATTGATATATTTGTTGTTGGAGTCGAGTTCAACTACTACCACTTCATGTCCACTAGCATGGAGTTGCTGGACAATTCTCACCCCAACACCACTCAAGCCACAGACAATGTAGTGATGTCGCTGGGGTATTCTGGCTGCATCCCAAAATTGCTTAAAGCGGCTTCCTAAGACAAAATCGGTGAGCATTGCGTACCAAATACCAATCACCACTGCTCCAACCAGCATCATGACAACAGTAAATAACTTAATACTGTTAGAAGCATTTTCTACTACTTTGTCATTACCACCCGCTCCCGTAATCATACCGACAGAAAAATATAGAGCATCCACAGGAGACAAACTCAACTCAGCCGACGTATAGGTGAGTGTAGCGATCGCAATCACCGCCAATAGTACAACAGCACCAATGACTACCGATCGCCCGTGTTGCTGAAACTGCCTAAGATTAGTCAGGACTTTCAACAGTTTTTTAATCAATGATCTTTGAGGGGAACGGATGCGGGGTTGTGTACCAACAATTAAGCGATCGCCCACTTTGATCTCTTGTCCAGATATAACAGCTGACACCAAATCCATCTCACCTTCTACTGGCAAGTAATAAATCAGCATCCGCGATCGATCTTCCCACAATTCACTCAGCTTTCGGCCCTTCCACAAATGGTTTTCATCAATGTATTCTTCATGAATCGGCCAAGTTTGCTGAAATAATTTGATTTGTCCAATCGCTTGGTTTCCCAGTGCTGCAAAGGTGAATACGGGTGCTGCTAAACCCACAACACTTAGACTCCAGTGATCTGGCAAACTTTGATCTAGGCGCTCCCCCAAATTTGTATTATAAAAACGGTTGATAATCCGAATCTGGGGATTCAGCACCCGCGCTTGCATCATAATAGACAAATTCAGAGCATCTTTAGATCCAGCGATGACTAAAGTGTGTGCCTGTTGAATCCCTGCTGCTGTTAGGGTAGAAGCTGCTTGTAAATCGCCAACAATCACATCTGGTGCTGTTTCGCCAGGGATGGATTGATGATGAATGCCAACAACGAAGGCTCCCTGTTGTCTCAGCAAACGAAAGGTTTTATATCCGGTTCGTCCTAAGCCGCAAACAATAATTCTAGGTTTCATGAAACGGCAGCATCTTTTATAGGTAGGGCTGCATTTCTAGTTATTCATTATATTGTTGCCCAATTTCCTAGAAGATAACTGTAGCTGACAACACGGTTGTTTTAATTGGACAAAGAGAATTATTAGCCCAGATAAGTTGATGCGCTTTTCGGTTGCGGCTGCGATCGCAGTCTGAAAAAATTTTCACATCTCAAAAAATATGAGAGTTTTTTTAGCCGGGATGTGAACGGGCAAAAAAAATAATTGAGAAAAACATGGCAACTTTTGTAGGTTATGATACGCTATCTGCTTGAGAAGTGTCGAGGAACCGAAAATGACTAAGCTACGCGTGGGGTTACTGTTTGGCGGTCGTTCGGGAGAACATGAAGTTTCAATCAAATCAGCACGGGCGATCGCTAAAGCCCTGAGTGCAGACGAAAATGCTAGTAAGTACGAAATACTGCCTTTTTACATCCAAAAAGATGGACGTTGGCTAGCGGGAGAAGCACCCCAAAAGGTTTTAGGAACAGGAAATCCACTACTGGAATCTGAACAATCAACTTCTGAAGGACATCTGACATCCAACCCTCAAGCCCAAACCCTCAGCAAGTGGCAATCTCCCTCTCAAGTTGCCCAAGTAGATGTTTGGTTTCCCATTCTCCACGGCCCCAACGGTGAAGACGGGACAATTCAAGGGTTATTAACTTTGATGCAAGTTCCCTTTGTTGGTTCTGGGGTTTTAGGTTCGGCAATGGGGATGGATAAAATTGCGATGAAAATTGCCTTTGAGCAAGCGGGACTCGCACAGGTAAAATATAAGGCGATAACTAGAGCGCAGGTTTGGTCTAATCCTTGCGTGTTTCCAAAACTCTGTGATGACATTGAGGCAGCATTAGGTTATCCCGCTTTTGTCAAACCTGCTAATTTGGGTTCATCGGTGGGTATTGCCAAAGTGCGATCGCGCCCAGAATTAGAAGCCGCTTTAGATAATGCTGCTAGTTATGATCGAAGACTGGTTGTAGAAGCTGGTGTGGTAGCTAGAGAAGTTGAATGTGCCGTTTTAGGAAATGATCAACCCCAAGCCTCTGTCATTGGAGAGATTAGTTATGACAGCGATTTTTACGATTATGAAACTAAATATACTGAAGGCAGGGCAAATTTACTGATCCCGGCATCAATTCCAGATGCGATCGCCAGTCAAATTCAGGACATGGCTTTGCAAGCCTTTGCAGCTGTTGATGCTGCGGGATTGGCAAGGGTAGATTTCTTCTATGTGGAAGCCACACAAGAAGTTTTGATTAACGAAATCAATACCTTACCAGGCTTTACGGCAACGAGTATGTATCCCCAACTCTGGGCCCATAGTGGAGTCTCCTTTCCAGAATTAGTTGATCGGTTAATTCAACTTGCTCTGGAAAGGCATTCTCCTAGTTAACGGAGAAAATAAGCGAACCGATTTCAGATTATTAGGGTAAGAAGTCACAATAAATACACAATTTTGGCAAAATTTAGCCGGATTTGGTAGCATCTGTTTTACGAAAAAGCTACTGCGATCGGAAATTTTGTTACGGATACCTGATGCTTGACTCCTCCAGTACAATTTATTGACTAGAGGGGTACAAATCTGAAAGTAATCATGGAAAAAAGTCAGAGTGTACAGCGCGAGCCAACCCGACTCAGAAGGGCTACTCCAGAGCTGACAAACAGGAAATCGAGATTAAAACAAAGCTCGAACGTTCTGATATATCTGGTTGCACATCATCCTTGGCTATTGTTAACTGGGTGTTTAGCCATGTTTTTAGGAGGTGGTGCCTTTGCCCTGTATAGCTTAGGTAATCCTGGACAGGTAGCACAAGAAGAACCAGAAAAAATCCCAGTGATCGTAGAAGAACCAATTAATGCGCCCTCTGAGAATAGCAATCCTACACCTTTATGGATGCTGGTTGCGATCGTCCTTAGCTGTGGTGGTGGTTCGTTGCTTATTTTCCGAATGCTCAACCGGAAAACACAACCGCCAAAAATCCCAAAACAGATTAACCGCCATCAGGCACGCTTGGCACAGAGCCATTACCAAAAATTGGAACCACGCCTTCCCAAAAACCAGCCAATTTTTGTGCCCCAGCCACAACTGATGCCGATGATGCAGATGCAACCCAAAGCAAAACATCTGGTGACGGTTCTGCCAGCAGAACACAAGCACCATTTGGATACGCGCACAGACTCTTTGGCAGACTTGATGGATCTTCGTAAAGATAGTTCATTGTCTGCAATTTTACGCCAGTATTAAATTTACTGTAAAGCAAAAACCTTTCAAAATAATACTTTTTGCGAATTCGGGCACGGTTCTACCGTGCCTTTACTAATATCTATATAAACCTCATCTATGTTGAGAACCGTAGTTTTTGCCCTCACCCTAAATCTACGTGAGTTCGACGGATAGAAAACGGCAAAAAGCAGTATATATAGGACTCATATTTGATTTTTGAAATATACGTAGGGTGCGTTAGCCAGAGGCATAACGCACCATCCGAAGGCTTTGGTGCCGTACACACACTTAGATTTTTTCATAAATCAAATCGGATTCCTATACAAGTTTATTTGTGGAACAGCTTATTGCTAATTTGGCGGCAGTAAGGTAAGAATCTATCAGTAAAGTCCAAATAGCTTTAAACCGTAATAGTGGATGTTACCGAATTAGTCAAAGTTTTAATTATTCTCTTACTCCTTGCTACAGGTGTAGCTTTGCTGTCCCGGCGATTGCGAATTCCTTATGTCACGGGTTTAGTATTGGCCGGTTTACCAATCACTGAGCTATTATCGCGTCCCATTGGTTTAAACCCTTCCCTTGTTTTGAATCTTTTCTTGCCAATTCTCATCTTTGAAGCTGGTATTAATACTGATGTCAGCCGCCTCCGCAGCACATTTAAACCAATTGCCCTGCTAGCTGGGCCTGGGGCTGTGCTTTCCAGTGGGATTATTGCCGTCTTGGTAAAATTTGGGCTGGGACTAAGTTGGATACCTGCCTTATTTGTCGGAGTAATTCTGGCAAATACTGATACTGTTTCCATGATTGCCGTCTTTAAGGAGATACCCGTACCCTCTCGACTTTCGACAATCGTTGAAGGAGAAACCTTATTTAATGATGCAGCTGCCCTAGTTTCGTTCAACCTGATTTGGCAATTATATTCAACAGGTTCACTCACATTTCTAGAGGGAATCCAACAACTGCTATTTATATTTGTTGGAGGCTGCCTTGTGGGGTTAGTCTTGGGCTACTTGAGTATACCTGTATTCGCCCGTTTAGATGATGCTCTTAGTAGTCTCTTACTAACAGTTGCAGTTGCATTGGGAACTTTTCAGGTTGGGCAATTTCTCGGTGTATCAGGTGCTGTGGCTGTAGTTGTAGCGGGATTAATTTTCGGGAATTTAGGGCTTTCTCGCAATACTTCTGCTTCTAGTCGCATCACCTTATTGAGTTTCTGGGAATATGCCAGTTTTACTGTTAACACCTTTATTTTTCTGTTAATTGGTGTAGAAATAAACTTGGTAACACTTTGGAGAACTTTACCTGCAATTCTACTTGCAGTTTTAGCTTATCAAATCGGGCGAGTTCTGACAGTTTATCCGCTACTAGCAGTGGTTCGTTGGATTGACCGCCCAATTCCACTGCGCTGGCAACATTTACTCTTTTTAGGTAACATTAAAGGCTCACTCTCAATGGCTTTGGCATTGAGCTTACCAGCCACACTACCAGGGCGAGAAGTCCTCATTGCTATAGTCTTCGGCAGTGTGCTGGTATCATTAGTGGGACAGGGTTTAAGTTTACCTTGGGTAGTAAAACACTTAAAATTATCTAAATTTTCCGAAGCTCAACAACAGGTTGAAGAATTGCAAG
>CAZZZY010000387.1:0-6205 GCA_964658545.1 uncultured Acetobacteraceae bacterium
TACGTTAAAAAAACTGACTTTAACAAAGACTTTTAGCCTTAACCCAAGCGTATTGAGTTATAGGCAATTTATGTCTAGAACGAAATAGCCCTGCCCACCCCAGTGTAGCAACAATAATAAACCCAGCCAGCACTGAGGCTATTCTCACTGCAACCAGCGCTACCACACCAATAGCAAACAGCTTTCCACCCAGAATCATGGCTGATGCTTCACGATTTGATGAAAAGCCGCATCGGTAGAATTGATGCTAGCGATATCCATCCCGTCTAAGACAATGAAAAGATGTCAGCATTTACTTGTCAGTTCTACTGTATACTAGCTTACTTGAATATTTATCAATCACAGTAAATTTACTATTTTGCTTTTCATAGCCTAGTAAACTGAAGCTGGAGTTAAGTACCAGAAATTTGTGGCAAAACGAATATTACCGTCTCACCAAAAGAATGACTTGCGTGAGAATAAGAAATACAAGCCAGTCGGGTAGACAGCAAAACCTAGAGGAAATCATCATGTTTTCATCCCCTTTAGTAGTGCAAATTCCTCCCTCAATGCAAATGACAGACGAGCAGTTTTTTGACTTTTGTCAGGTTAATCGTGAATTACGCATTGAGCGGAATCAATTTGGAGAAATATCAATTATGCCCCCCACTGGTTCAGAGACAGGTAATCGTAATTTCAACGTAGCTGGTCAATTGTATATTTGGGCAGAAAAAGACGGGACAGGTACTTGTTTTGACTCCAGCACAGGATTTAAGCTATCAACGGGTGCAGAGCGATCGCCAGATGCGTCCTGGATTAAACTGGAACGGTGGAATGCTCTCTCCCCAGAACAACAGCAAAGATTTGCCCCCATCTGTCCAGATTTTGTAGTTGAACTGCGATCGCCTTCTGATAACCTCAAACCGTTGAAGGAGAAAATGGAGGAATATATGAGGGAACCAGGAGTACAGCTAGGCTGGTTAATTGACCGCAAGCATCGCCGAGTCTATATTTATCGTCCTAGTCTACCAGAGGAATGTCTGGAAAATCCCCCGACTGTTAGCGGTGAATCGGTATTACCTGGGTTTGTTTTGAATATGAGTAAAGTTTGGTAGAAGCAGAGGAGATCATTTGCTGTCCCGAATTTAATATGGTTGAGTTTTATCAATTACAGGACACTGTGCGGTAGTTTGTTATCAGAAAAATATTTAGTTTTAGTTTAGATGCAGACGATCGCGATCGCATCAATGCATTATCTCGCCAGTCACGAGACTTGTATCAGCTTATCGGCGATAATTTTTAGCAATTGGGTGATAATACGGTGAAGGTTACTGTGGAAACTACTGCTGTCAGCCATGCCCCTAAACTTCACCTTCGCCCTCGGTCAACAGCAAACTTTTGAACTGCGCTGTGATTATGGCTCACGTCGCCTGGATAAAACGGAGTTAGCAGCACTCATTGATTTGTGTGAGCAAAATTATTATGCTCAACAAAAAGATAGCTTACCTGATCTCAACCAGTTGGGACGGCAACTTTATCAATGGCTGGATGGTAAAGAAGGATGGCTCAGAAGGGCGCTGGATGAGGCGGATGAGCAAACGATTCTTCTAGATTTGATTAAAACCAGCGAAGCACAGGGGTTGAACCCCGAAACAGAACGGGTAGCGTTGGGATTGGCACATTTGCCTTGGGAATTGCTACATGATGGCGTTGGGTTTTTACTGCAACGTCAAAATATTTCCGTCTTACCAGTGCGTTCTGTGCAGCAGCGTCAAACCCAAATCATTGATGTGCAAAATCGCCCCTTGCGCTTGCTGTTTATGGCGACTTCTCCTGAAGATCCCAGAGTTCCACCACTAGGGTTTGAGCAGGAAGAAGCGAACATTTTGCAAGCAACTAAGGAGCAGCCTTTGGCGTTGATTGTCGAGGAAAGTGGCTCGGTTGCAGAGTTAGCTAATTTGGTGAAATCTTACCCAGAAAATTATTTTGATGTCTTTCACCTCACGGGACACGGGATAATTTATACCAAAAAAGATTACAGCTATTTGCTGCCAAAAGGTGTAACGCTGGCAGATAATACTCCCTGCTTCATCACTGAGGATGAGGTGGGGAATATGCAACTTACTACCGTCAAGAATTTAGCTGAAGCCTTTCGGGGACGCTGGCCGCGTGTAACTTTTCTCTCTGGTTGTCATACGGGACAGGTTCCTAACAAGGGGACAGTACCCTCAATGGCGCAGGCATTGGTGAAAGCAGGGGCGGGTATAGTTTTAGGCTGGGCGCGTCCGGTGTATGACCGCACGGGTATTGTAGCGGCACAGGCACTTTATCAAGCTTTGGCGACAGGGGCAACTGTTGAAGAAGCAGTTAAAGCGGCGCAGCAGGAGATGATTGATAAAGAATGCACCGACTGGCATCTGTTGCGGATGTATCGGGATACGCGCCCCATTGCAGAACTAGTAACACCTCTGAGAACAAAGAATCGTGAAAAGCTGAAGTTCACAGTGCCAGAGCAAGAATTTCTCGATGAGAATAATCTAGTTAAAGTTGCCAGTCGGTTTGAGTTTGTGGGACGCAGACGACCTCTGCAACGGTGTCTTAGGGCATTGCGGGAAACTAGCGATCAAATCGGGGTGTTTATTGCGGGGATGGGGGGACTCGGTAAAAGTACCCTGGCGGCGCGGTTATGTACGCGGGTGCAGACGCAGCGTGACAATTTTGTGCGAGTCGTGTTGATTGGGCCTTTGGATGAAATAGGTTTGCTGAATAAGCTTTCTAATAAGTTTGAGCGGTTTGCAGATGTGCCAGCACTTTTGAATGAACCAAAGGTGTCTCTTAAAGGACGGTTGCAAAACTTTTTTGAAGCAATAGAAAAGCAACACAACCAACCCCTGCTGCTGGTGCTGGATGACTTTGAGCAGAATATCCCCACAGCTAATATTGAAGATGGTTCACTGCGGATAATGGTAGAGGCTTATGAAATTTTAGGGGCGATTTGTGCGGCATTGGCGGAGGACGGGGCAGAAAGTCGGCTGATTGTCACCTGTCGCTATTTGAAAGAAGATACTTTGCCACCTCATCGTCTGCACTTGGAACGCCTGGAACAGATGAGCAGGAGTGATATTGATAAAATCTGCTTTCCCTTAGATAAAGAAGTTAGGCAGAAGTTAAGAACTCAGCGGATTCTCAAGATTGCTGATGGTAATCCCCGGTTGCTGAAGTGGCTATTGGAGGTGATTCAGCAGCCGGGATTAGCGGCGGATGAATTATTGAATCGTCTGGAGAAGACTGAACAGAAATTCCGCGAGAATATCTTGGCGCAAACTCTGTTGGATGCTTTGGAAGTGGAGGAACAAAAGTTTCTTGCACGGTTGAGTGTGTTTCATCTGCCTGTGACTGAGGATATTGTGAGGGCTATTTCTTCGACTTTCCACCCTAACGCCGGGGACTCGAAGTCCCCGACTAATAGCGAAAGTCCTCTGAAGAGGACTGAGGATTTAGGGGAGGGAATTTCTAGTCCGCTTGAGCGGACTTCGGCTATGAGCCAGGAAATTGATTTCCTGGCGGTTTTGGGCAAGCTAACCAGCCTTAGCCTAGTTGAGTCTGCCACCACTCACCCCAAGCAGCCAGCTAATTATCGGGTGACGACAATTTTAGAACCGTTGTTAAAACCAGTGTTGACTGAGGAAGAATGGCAAGCAACGCGACAGCAAGCGGTAAAGAAAATTCATCAAGCTTGGTGGGAGGACGATAAAAACCGTAAGGAAGGAGAAGGACTGGAAATTGTGCGCTTGGGACTGCTGGCAAAAGAGCAGGAAATTGCTGTTAGCGTTGGGGATAGGATTGCAATCGCTTGGGTAAGCAATTCCCGCTTTGTGGAAGCTTTAGATTTGTGTAAGCAAGTTCTGACAGTTTTTCAAGACTACCGCATCTTGGGAAATATCGCCCGTGCGGAAGAAGTTTTGGGTTTTGTGCAAGAAGCCATTAACCATTATCAGCAAGCTTTATATCTTTGCCCGGAAGAGAAATTGCAAGACAAAGCTACTACCCTGGGCTACATGGCACAGGTAATCGCCGAACAAGGAGACATCACTCAAGCGATCGCACTTTGGCAGCAATCCTTGGAAATACAACAGCAGATTGGTGATGTTAAAGGCAAAGCTGCTACCCTGGGCAGCATTGCACAGGTATTCCGCCAACAAGGGGATATCACTCAAGCGATCGCACTTTGGCAGCAATCCTTGGAAATAGAACAGCAGATTGGTGATGTTGAAGGCAAAGCCACTACCCTCAACAACATGGCAGAGGTATTTGCCGAACAAGGGGACATCACTCAAGCGATCGCACTTTGGCAGCAATCCTTGGAAATAGAACAGCAGATAGGTAATGTCAAAGACAAAGCCACTACCCTCAACAACATGGCAGTGGCATTCTACCAACAAGGGGATATCACTCAAGCGATCGCACTTTGGGAACAATCTTTGGAAATATCTGAGCAGATTGGTAATGTCCAAGGCAAAGCCACTACCCTCAACAACATGGCACAGGTATTCGCTGACCAAGGGGACATCACTCAAGCGATCGCACTTTGGGAGCAAGATTTGGAAATATCTGAGCAGATTGGTAATGTCAAAGGCAAAGCTGCTACCCTCAACAACATGGCACAGGTATTCGCTGACCAAGGGGACATCACTAAAGCGATCGCACTCTACGAGGAAGTTGCTGTCACACTTGCACAAATACGGGCTTATGGTGATTTGGTAACAGTTCTGAATAATTTAGGCGTAGCAGATGAAAGCAACAGTTTAATTTACCTGGCTCAAGCAATGTGGCTGACGCTGAGAATTCAAGCGCCCTTAGCAAGTACCATTAATCTAATCCGTTCTTTATATTATGATGCAGTTCCTCAAGGGGATGAACTAGAAGCTTTGCTAGCTGCAACAGCAATGTTCTTTTGCAACAACCGAGGTGAAGGTCATCCCCAGTTAAAGGAACTCCAACAGAGTAGTTGGATGATTGTATTAGATGCGGCGGCTAGACAAGGAATTGACACGCGGGAAGCTTTTTATACTTGGTATATCCAGCAACGGCTGAATGATTCTGAATATTTCCTTCCTCGAATCAATCAACGCCTAGAGGAGATTGTCGGCGATGGGTGGTTGTTTGACCCCAGTCAGGTTGGAGGGGATGAGGGGGATGTGGTTCGACTGCGCTCATCAACCGGGGGATGAGGGAGATGAGGAGGTGCGATTACTGCTTGAGCAAGGAAGATAAATTAGGGCAGTGGGCGCTGACGTAACTGCGTATGCTCTACAACTGTAAAATTTCCTTCTAATGATATGCCTTCTATACTCAGCAAGCGTAGCAAGTTTTCGGCTGGTTCCTGTGGTGTAGCAGGAAAATAGCGGAAATAAACAACACCTATTGGTGATGGCATCCGCAGGCGGTAAATTAACTCACCATAATCTCGATCAAATGTCAGAATGATTCGCCCTTCACGAACTGCGCGTGTCAGAACTTCAGAATCTTCTGCGCCTGCTGCATCTTCACTTCCATAGGCGATATCATAACCCGCAGAGCGCAAATATCTAACGCTCATCACAGGAAAATTTTCATTTGCTAGAAACCGCATCATCCCGCCTCAGACAAAAGAGGTAGGGTGTACAAAGATTCTTCACGCATACACTCTGCTGTAAAAGAAAATACCGCCCTTAGTGCTTCTGAACTCAGGGTGGGATAATTTTCTAGCACTTGTTGTTCTGTCCATCCCACAGCAAACAAACCCAATAAGTACTCTACAGATAAACGAGTTCCTTTTACAGTCGGCTTACCCAGCAGAATTTTGGGGTCTGAATGAATGTACTGTTGCCAGTCCATAGTTTGTACTCCGACAAAGTTACAGCTATTGTTGCACAGGATGATTTTTTTCGGCTTGGTAAAGAAAAGATGCGATCGCGTTAATCTGAAATTAATCGCTCACAATGTAACCAGCTTATGCAGTCCTTCAATATTACACTGCCAGATGCGATCGCTTAGGCAACTATGATTATTGTTGGATTGCTGAATAGGGAAGTGCGATCGCGTTAATCTAAAATTAATTGGCAATAATACCACATTCATCCACCTCAGAACTTCATTTGTTTGGTAGCGTGGGTTAATAACGTCACAATGGATATTACAGCAGTTTTCATGTATTTAGACCACAATTATGAGACCTAACCCCCAG